>JAHDGM010000004.1:40877-101472 GCA_020627655.1 Hellea sp. | reverse complement strand
TAACTCAATGATTGATGCTTTTGTTTTCCCTACAGAATTCAATATTTCGCCGTCTTTCAGTTCGGTATAGAGCCGGGAACCGATCACCCCGGTATAGAATCCAGCGAGGCACCTTAAAAACCCAAAATCATATGTAATATCCATATTGGGTTTTATTTGCGCCAAATATGCATATATCGCAAATACAGCGACACCGATAAGCCCAAAATGCCAGTTTTTCTTTGGCGGCGCCCAAAGCATTAAAGCTGCAAATGTAAAATATGCAAAAAACTCAACACTGATGGTCCAGCTTGGCACATTAAAGGACAGGGTATCATGGAGCCCCATGGAATGTAGCAAAAACAGATTAGAGGCTAGCGCCCCAAGACTCTCAGTTGCACCGGGTTGAAAAGGCAAAATTTCGCCGGCCTCTAAATGCGCGAATCCCAAATGATGCATTAAAACTCTGGCACACGCATAGGCTACGAAAATCGCTAACGTAAACAAATGCAGCGGATAGAGCCTGGCAAAACGCTTTTGGAAAAACCCAACAGCTTGATCCGGCGTTCGCAAATGCTTGCTATAAAGTGTAAACAGCAGAAAGCCAGAAAACACAAAAAACAAGTCCAGAATAACAGGGCCGTTTTCAAAAAACTGTGACCCATTAATCTTGGTCGGCCAATAAGTATGGTAAATCGCCACGAAAACAGCCAGCAGACCGCGGAAACCGTCAAGCGCGCCAAAATAAGGCGCAGTCTTAGCTAAATTGTTATATTTCGGCCCTGAGCCCACACAATTCTCCTTTTGGGAGAAAAGAGTACAATTTCTATGCCACTTTTCTTCCTGACAGGAGAATTAGCAAAACATCTGCAAAATATGATTAACGCTGCCTAGAAAAAGGCCTGATGTCCGGTTTGCGCCCGCCCTAATATAAGCGCATGAATATCATGTGTACCTTCATAGGTATTCACGGTCTCAAGATTCATTGCATGCCGTAAAACATGATACTCTTCCGAAATACCATTACCGCCGTGAATGTCCCGCGCCACACGGGCTATATCCAGCGCTTTACCGCAATTATTGCGCTTCATCAGGCTTATACTTTCAGGAGCCCAAGCGCCTGCATCCAGCGCCCGGCCCAGAGCTAGAGATCCTTGAAGCCCCAAAGCAATATCTGTCTGCATATCGGCCAGTTTCTTTTGTACAATTTGTGTCGCAGCTATAGGTTTTCCAAAAACAATACGTTCTAATGCGTAATCACGCGCAGCGTGCCAGCAAAACTCTGCCGCGCCCATTGCGCCCCAGCTAATCCCATAACGGGCTTTGTTCAAACATGAAAAAGGCCCTGTCAGCCCTGATACTTCAGGGAACATATTTTCTTCGGGAACAAAGCAGTCATCAAATGCCAGTTCTCCCGTAATGGACGCTCGCAATGATAGTTTGCCTTTAATTTCAGGAGCTGAAAAACCTTCCATGCCTTTTTCAACGACAAATCCTCGAATTTTTCCATTCAGCTTGGCCCACACCACAGCTATGTCGGCAACGGGAGAGTTTGTGATCCACATCTTGGAGCCGTTGAGCACATATCCGCCATCAACCTTCTTGGCGGTCGTACGCATAGCGCCAGGATCTGACCCGCCATCCGTTTCGGTCAAACCAAAACAGCCAATATACTCGCCGCTGGCCAGTTTAGGCAGATACTTCTTTTTCTGAGCCTCTGAGGCGAAGGTCTCTATTGGATACATGACCAGTGAACTCTGAACAGACATCATGGATCTATATCCACTGTCAACGCGCTCAACTTCGCGGGCAACCAGACCATAAACCACATGGCTGGCCCCTATACCGCCATACTCCTCAGCAACCATGGCTCCTAACAGGCCCAATTCTCCCATTTCGTTGAAAATTTCGCGATCAAATCGCTCATCACGATTGGCTGATATAACGCGCGGCATGAGCTTATCATCACAGTAACTACGTGCTGTATCACGGATCATGCGCTCGTCTTCCGTAAGCTGCATATCAAGAAATAATGGATCATCCCATTGGTGCTTCAGATCAGAATTTTTATCAGCCATGTTTTATTCCTTATTTTTTAGAGATGCGCTTTTACGAGGCTTTTAGGTTTAATTTTCTTGTTTTTCGGATCAGTCCAATAGGAGGCTGTCTCACCGGGTTTGAGGCTCAGTCTGTTAAATGGTTTGTCGGAGATTACAATACCATCCGAATTTTCTGTGGCTGAAGTCACAACAGCCCGAAAATCAGCCACATTTCCGGCGCAGATCAGATAAGGCGTTCCAACAGGTAAAGCCGCCGTAACGGCAACAGCGCCGCTATGCCGTTCCATTACAGTCCTTATAGTGTCACGATGCGCGTAGACTATCGGCCCAGCGTCAAATAAGTCGATGGTCCCGGAAAATATAAAACCTTCATTCTGAAGCATTCGTAAAGCACCTTTTCCTGACGGATGGGGCTGTGCGAGTGACGCCCGAACTTCAAGCGGGAATCGTGACACATCAATACGCCCAATGGGAACTATGTCTCCTAGTGCATCAGGGTTTCTGTCATAATATTCTGTATCTGCTTCCAGAAACGTCTTCTCCAGCCGGTCTTTAAATAAATAGTCATAGAGCGGGCTGCCTTTAGCGCCGCAAATACCCCTAAGTTCAGCAATTATTGTATCCCCAAAGCGCCATGGCTCAGCGGCCATTAGCATATAGCGTGCCTTGGCAAGGTATTTCCCAAGGCCATAGGCACGGTAATCAGGATGTAGAAAAAGTGAGCCTACTTCCGTTGCGCCCTTAAATCTTGAAGACGCTACAAGAAACTGATCCAGCCCCTCACCTATTATATCAAAATTGATGAACGGACTGTCCACACCGATTTGAGTTTTCACTGCCGCGCAGCCGATTAACTCATCCGCGTGATACATGCCCAGCAAATATTTATGTGGCTCATCAATATCTTTGGAACCAGAAAAGCTCTTTTCTGAAGATCGGATATAATCCAGCAAGAATTCGCGGCGAGGCTGAAGGCTGGACAAACCTCCGCTTGATAAACGAACCATGTTCAGCAGTCCGTCTACATCATGGGACGCAACAGGCCTGATAAATATATCTTGGGGTATGTCCTGGCGCATACGCTCCCCGGGCTAGATGATCTTTCTAGATTCGTGTTGTGGCCAGACTATGCCCAAGTTTTGGCGATTAATGCAGTGACAAATTGCACATTTACATGTATGTTTTTATGCAAATTGATAACTAAATACGACAAATTGATGAGAATTACTTTTAAAGACCAGCAACTCCTCGCCGTGTTGCGCAATGATGCCAGGGCCAGCACGACCGATATCGCCAAACAATTAGGTGTATCCAGATCCACGGCGCAAAAACGACTTGAACGACTAGAACAATCTGGAGCCATAGCGGGCTATACCGTTCGAATGTCCGGCGAATATTTGGACCAGGAAATTAAAGCCCATGTCTCCATCACGGTTAAGCCGCGCATGACAGCCGATATCATAAAAGCCATGGGACGGATTGGTGAAGTCAGATCGATCTATTCGGTTTCGGGCCCATTTGACTTAATAGCCGAAGTCGCAGCCATGGAAGTGAACAGGCTGGACGCTGTTATTGATGAAATCATTGCCATAGACGGCGTCGAGCGCACGGAAAGCAGCGTGATTTTATCAACACGGCTAAAGCGCTAAACCAATCGGCTCTGCTTCAAAGCCGCGCCTACAAATCCTGAAAATAAAGGATGAGGATCAAAAGGGCGGGATTTGAGTTCGGGATGATATTGCACACCTATAAACCAAGGATGGCCCGGAATTTCGACTATCTCAGGCAGAACACCATCAGGTGACAATCCAGAAAACAGCAAGCCAGCCTCTTCCAGCTTTTCTTTATAGTCGATATTGACTTCATAGCGGTGGCGATGACGTTCTTCGATTGATGTTGTACCGTATTCTTCAGCTACAAGAGACCCTTTTACCAGAGTGGCCGGATAGGCGCCAAGGCGCATGGTTCCGCCAAGGTCTGTATCCGCGTTGCGTTCAACACGCTCATTACCACGGGTCCACTCAGTCATCAGGCCGACTAATGGCGTGCCACCCTTTTCAAACTCAGATGACGTAGCATCTTTGATACCCGCAAGGTTTCGCGCAGCCTCTAAAACGGCCATTTGCATCCCGAAACATATTCCAAAATAAGGAATATTCTCTGTCCGGGCGATATTTGCGGCTTTGATTTTACCTTCTGCCCCGCGTTCACCAAAGCCGCCAGGGACTAGAATTCCATGCACATTTTTTAAAACAGATTGGACGTCTTCAGTATTGTCAAAGTCTTCCGCTTCCAGCCATTTGATTTTAACTTTCACATGGTTGGCAATACCGCCATGCACCAAGGCTTCAGTGATAGATTTATAAGCATCGGGCAGCACGGTATATTTGCCCACGACGGCAATATTAACCTCGCCATCCGGGTTTTGTAGATTTTCCGAGATAGCTGTCCATTTTGACAAGTCAGCTTTTGGCGCGTCTTTAATACCAAAATGCGTAAGAACTTCGCGATCAAGGCCCTCTTCATGATATTTAAGAGGCACATCATATATGGAACGCGCATCAAGTCCCTGTATGACTGAGCTTTCCCGCACATTACAGAATCGCGCGATTTTTTTGCACTCGTTTTCAGGGATACGCCGGTCAGCACGGCATAAAAGTATATCCGGCTGAATACCGATAGATCGCAATTCTTTTACACTATGCTGAGTAGGCTTAGTTTTCATCTCTCCGGCAGCATTGATAAAAGGCAGTAAAGTCACATGCATAAAAAGCGTTTGATCTCGCGGGAGTTCCTGAGAGAGTTGGCGCAAAGCTTCAAAAAACGGCAGACCCTCAATATCCCCGACGGTTCCGCCAACCTCGCAGAGAACAAAATCCACGTCCCCGGCATCAGACAAGACAAAGTTTTTAATCTCATTGGTGACATGCGGGATGACTTGAACTGTAGCGCCTAAGTAATCACCGCGCCGTTCTTTTTCGATGATATTTGAATAAATGCGCCCAGTCGTAATATTATCACTCTGCGCTGCCGAAACGCCGGTAAAACGCTCATAATGGCCAAGGTCCAAATCAGTTTCAGCGCCGTCATCTGTGACATAGACTTCGCCATGCTGATAAGGTGACATAGTACCAGGATCGACATTCAAATATGGGTCGAGTTTACGAAGACGGACTTTATAGCCCCGCGCTTGTAACAGTGCGCCTAGGGCCGCAGAAGCCAAACCTTTCCCGAGGGAGGAAACAACGCCTCCCGTAATGAAAATATATCTTGGCATAACCCGCCTGTTTAAAATCAAGCCATGACGACCTGATAACGCTTATTCGTCGTCAGATGCCTTTTCTGGCTTCGCTGGCGTTTCTTCGGCAGGGTTGTCGGAATCTTCACCCGTTTCGACTGCTTGATTTGCGTCAGCTAACGGGTCTGTTGTTTCCTCTGAATCGGAGGCATCCGTCAAGGGGTCAACTGTGGTTGTAAGAGGGTTTTCAACGGTTTTTTCTACTTGTCCCGCTTCATTGACCTTGTCGAGCAGGCCTTTTTCTTGTGCTTCAATGTTAAACACAACAGAAAGCCCTAATGAACAGGCCAAAAACAGCGCGCCTAAAATGGTTGTCATACGCACAACAGAATTAGTTGCAGATCGACCGCTCATAAATCCCCCGCCGCCACCACCGCCGCCGCCGATTCCCAAAGCGCCGCCTTCCGATTGCTGGATCAGAATAAGTCCGGTCATGATAATGCTGATAATCAGCAGGATAATAAGCAAAACATTTGCCATTGTCGTATCTCTATTAGTGATTTGGCGCGCCTGTAACGCAAATCCGTGAAAACTTAAAGGACTAAATGGGAACCAACGGAGTTTTTACAAGTCTTATTATGATGCCGCCCGTGTAATAGCGGCAAAATCCGCCATATTCAGACTTGCACCACCGATTAGAGCCCCATTGACATTATCAGTCGCCAAAATATCTGCCGCGTTACCTGGTTTCACAGAGCCGCCGTAAAGAATTCGCGTTTCAGCCCCCACTAATTCCCGAATATGAGCATGCATATCCTTTATATCGGCAATACTAGCTACTTTACCTGTGCCGATCGCCCAAACCGGCTCATAGGCAACCACAAAACTATCAGCTTGATCAGGGATGCTACCGGAAATTTGACTTTCCACCTCGGATAAAGCCTCGCCGGCTTCGCGCTGCTCCAAAGTTTCGCCAACACAAATGATGGGCGTAAGACCTGCCCGAAAGGCTGCTTTTGCCTTGGCCTGAACATCAGCGTCTGTCTCGCCGCCTGCGCGGCGTTCAGAATGTCCTATGATCACGTAATCTGCTCCACAGTCAGCCAGCATTTCCGCGCTAACCTCACCCGTATGGGCCCCTTGTTCGCTTGCATGGCAGTCCTGGCCGCCAATGGCGATATTCCGGCTGGCACTCGCCACAAATAGTTCCCGGATATACGGAAATGGAGGACAAAGCAGAATATCCACGTGCTTACGCGCCTGAATCGGTACCATTTTATCAAACCCTGCGGGCTTGATTGTCCAGGCTTGTTCGCCATTCATTTTCCAATTTCCAGTGATCAAAGTGCGCATATTGTCTCCTCTTTCTGTTATCATGCGATTTTATGCGAATTTCGCAAGTCAATTGCTTGCGGGTTAGGCACACCATGGCTATGTAAGGCAAAATTTAAAATAAGATATATCTCGGATTCTTTATGGCTGATAGTTTTTCATCCAAGGCACGCAGTTTTGTCGTTGCGATATTAATCGGCCTTTTGGTTATCGCTTTTGCGATCTGGGGCGTTGAAGACGTCTTTAATCAAAGATCCGGCAGTGAAGTTCTGAAAATTGGTGATGCCAAAGTATCCAGCACAGAGTTCAATCGTGTTTACCGAGCAAGACTGCGCAGCCTTGCAGAAGAAGAGAATGTGACGCTGACTGACGAACAAGCCTTTACAAGAGGCATCCATCGTCAGGTTTTATCCGAGCTTTTAGGGAACAAAATTGTCGAAGTTGACGCTGACGAACTTGGGATCGGCGTGAACGCAAAATCTGCACGTGATTATTTAGAGACAATTGATGCGTTTAAAGACGATTTGACAGGCGAATTCAGCATGGATCAGATGGCAATGATATTGCGTCAACAAAATCCGCCCATTTCAGTGGATGAATTCGAACAGGATTTGATTTCATCCATGCGGCAGCAACAAACCCTTCCTGCAATTTCCGGCGGGGTGAAGGCTCCTCTGCAATTTGCGGAGCAGCGCTATAAATATGTGACCGAGCAGCGCAAAGCGAATGTCCTAACACTGACCGAACAGTCGGTTCCTGCCGCTCCCGAACCTACAGATGAAGAGTTAAAAACCTATATCTCTGCAAACCCAATCAGGTTCACAGCACCGGAATATCGCCGCATCACAATGCTGCGCCTCGATCCGCAAGATTTCGTTCTCATGAATGATGAATCCACATTTGGCGTACAATCCATGGATAAGCTGGAAACAGCCTTCAACAATATTTTTGTTACGGAAGAAGAAATCAAAGGTCAGTTTGATTATAAAATTGAACTCGGCGAAATCGGCAGCCCCGCAAAACGTTCATTAGTTCAGATCACCGCTAACAGCGAAGAAAACGCCAAAGACATTGCCGAAAAACTCGAAGCTGGTCTCACAGCTGACGAGATCACGGCCATTTTCGGATTGGTAGAACCCATCACATATACAGATGTCGTTGAAGAGGCGATTCTAGACCCAGAAGCCGCAACGGCAGCATTTGAAATGAAGAACGGCGAAATTAAAGCCCTCATGGGCGCATTTGGCAACTGGATCACGGTTCAAGTGACCGCTGCAACGGACGAAGTCAAACCTGACCTTAATACGATTAAAGACGAAATTGTAGCCGATATCCTTAGCGCTAAAGCAAAAGATAAAATTTTCGACCTGATGGGCGCCGTGCAGGATCAGGTTGATGAAGGGCGTTCCCTAGAAGAAGCCGCAGCTATTAATGGCCTGCCCTTCTCGACACTAGACTTTGTGGACCGATCAGGAGCAACCCGTTCGGGTGAAAGACTCGTTGGGATTGGCGATTTTACCGGAGTCGCTCTTGATGAGGAAATACTGACCAACATATTTACGGCGGATCAGGATTACGAAACCGATTACTTTGATACGGCGGGTGAAGGCCTGGCTATGATCCGCGTAGACGAAATTATTGAGAGCCAGCCCAAGCCATTTGAAGAAGTTCGAGATCAAGCTGCAGCTCTCTGGAAAACTGAAAAAGTAGAAGAAAACCTAAACGACCTTATGCTGGACCTCAGCAGCAAAGCGCAAACCGGTGAGACTTTAGAGACAATTTACGCAGGGATCGAAAACGGCGCTTCCTTAGAGGAAGTTATGCTGGTGCGCACATCGCCAACGCAAAAACTTGGCGCGCGGATCACAGTTGATCTTCTTGATGCCTCTATTGGCGACATTAAACGCGGTGATGGCCCCACACGGCTGACAAGGCAAATTGCTATCCTTGAAGACATTATAAGTAATCAGGACTCACTAGGCGGAGAATACGCAGATTTTATTCAAAATCAGGTGACAGCAGAACTCATCAGCGACCTACAACTCGCTTATCGTCAGGCTGTACTGGCCGATCATCCAATGGTCGAAAATCCAGATCGCGTACGTCAAATCCTTGGGGTTGAAGCTCCCGCCGAAGAATGACACCTAATCTGGAACCGGCGTTTAGCAGCTTTAAGACAGCCTATGAACAGGGCCGTCCCGTGCTGGCTTATACCCGGATCGTCAATGATTTAGATACGCCCGTATCGGCTTATATGAAAATCGCCAAAGGCAAGCCCTATGCTTTCTTATTTGAAAGCGTTCTTGGCGGCGAGCAACGCGGACGTTATTCATTTATGGGGTTCGCGCCAGACCTTGTATGGCGCTGTACTGGCTCAAAAGCTGAAATTTCCCGAGGTCAAACAAATATTGAAAACGGCAAATTTGAGCTAGCAGATCAAAAGCCAGTAGACTCCCTCCGTGCCATTCAAAGCGAATGCGCGTTCACACTGCCGGATGGCATACCGCCTATGGCTTCTGGCCTGTTTGGTTATCTTGGATATGACATGATCCGGCAGGTTGAAATGATACCCGAAGGCAATCCCGATCCAATAGGAACGCCTGATGCAATTATGACACGACCTACGATTGTCGCGGTCTTCGATCAAATCGCGCAAGAAATCCTAATCGCAACAACGATATTCCCATCGGATAACTCCGCCTATACAGCTTACGACAATGCATCCAAGCGCATTAACCAGACCATAGCTGACCTGCATCTTCCCATTGCGGGACAATCTAAATCCCAATCAAAACCCGTAATATTGGAGCCGAAATTGGGAACAGATGCCGATAGCTTCAAATCTAGGGTCGCAAAAGCCAAAGCCTATGTTGAAGCGGGTGATATTTTTCAGGTGGTTATTGGTCAAAGATTAGAAGCCCAGGCCCCCGCGTCGCCCTTTTCGCTTTACCGAGCTCTGCGCCGTATGAACCCCTCACCTTTTCTATATTTTCTGGAATTTGACGATCATGCTATTGTTGGTTCCAGCCCGGAAATTTTAGTGCGCTTAAGAGACGGTAAAGTTACAATACGCCCAATTGCCGGAACCCGGCCGCGCGGCAAAACAGAAGCAGAGGACATGGCCCACGAAGCAAGTCTTTTGGCCGACCCCAAGGAATGCGCTGAACATCTTATGCTTCTGGATTTAGGACGCAATGATGTTGGACGAGTCGCGAAATCAGGAACCGTCACTGTCACAGAAAAATTTGTGATCGAACGCTACAGCCACGTTATGCATATTGTTTCCAATGTGGAAGGCGAACTCAAAGATGATTATGACGCGCTCTCTGCGCTCTTTGCAGGGTTTCCGGCTGGTACCGTATCAGGCGCGCCAAAGATCAGAGCTATGGAAATTATTGAAGAACTCGAAGATGAAAAGCGCGGCATTTACGGCGGAGCCGTCGGCTATATCTCCTGCGAAGGCGAAATGGATACGGCTATCGTTTTACGAACCGCTATCGTCAAAGATGGAATTCTGCATGTGCGTGCTGGTGCCGGTATCGTCCGCGACAGTGACCCACAAATGGAATTTGAGGAAACTTTGCATAAATCCCGCGCATTATTTAAAGCAGCTGAACAAAGCGTCCACTTCGAAGGGAATTAGCCGTGTTACTCGTCATCGATAACTATGACAGCTTTACCTTTAACCTTGTGCATTATGCTGAGGAGATGGGCGCAAAGACCCATGTCATTCGCAATGATGATATGAGCGTCAATAAAATCCTGGCTATGGGGCCTCAGGCTATTTTGCTGTCTCCGGGCCCCAAGACCCCGAAAGAAGCCGGCGTTTGCGTACCATTGCTACAGCAAGCCCCCAAAGACTTACCAATACTTGGAATTTGTCTGGGCATGCAGTCGATGGGCGATGCGTTTGGCGGCAAAGTCATTCGCGCCAAGGAAATCATGCACGGCAAAACCTCTCCCATACATCATGATAATACAGGATTATTTGCCGGCCTTCCTAACCCTTTTACAGCAACGCGTTATCACAGTCTGGCGATTGAAAAGAGTTCACTCCCAAACTGTTTACATATCAATGCCTGGACAGATGACGGTGAGATTATGGGAGTGCGTCATAAAGAACAGCCTATTCACGGGCTGCAATTCCACCCCGAATCTATCGCATCCGAGCACGGGCACGCCTTGATAGGAGCATTTCTCGGTCTTGCCGGGATCAAGCTCTAGAGCATCACTATGGGTCTGAAAAAATCTATTTTGAATGCTTTATATAAGGGTGAACGCCCTAGCGGCGAGGCTATCGAATCTGCTCTGATAACCATCTTAAACGGTAAGGCGAGCAAAGATGAGATCATGGGTTTTCTTAAGGGCCTGGAAGATATTGGCATCACAGAACAAGAAGTAGCCATTGGCACAAAAGTCATGCGTGCCAACATGATCCCAGTCCAGACAGATCATGACGTTATAGATATCGTTGGCACCGGCGGAACAGGCCTTCACACCCTATCCATATCAACGGCAACAGCTTTGGTATGTGCAGGTGCGGGTGCGAAGGTCGCCAAGCACGGTAATCGGGCGGCCAGTTCACTTACTGGTACGGCTGATACCTTGTCAGAACTGGGGGTTAATCTGGCCATGAGTCCAGAAAAGGCTGCAGAATGTATCGACAAAGCCGGGATCGGGTTTTTATTTGCTCCAAATCATCATCCGGCCATGCGTCACGTCGGCCCTGCGCGTAAGGAACTTGGCATTAAAACGCTTTTTAATCTTCTGGGGCCGTTGTCAAATCCCGCCGGAGCTCGACGAATGCTGCTCGGGGTTGCAGAAGATCGGTGGCGGGAACCTATAGCGCGGTCCTTAATGGAGACTGGGTGTGATCATATCTGGGTAGTCCACGGTTCAGACGGCATGGATGAAATCACCATGACGGGGCCAACGCAGGTCAGCGAAGTTAAAGACGGCGTTTATCGTGAGTTTATGGTCAATCCGGAAGATTACGGCTTTCAGACTTGCACCTTGGATGCGCTGCGCGGCGGTAAACCTTCTGAAAACGCAAGACGGTTAAAAATGCTCCTTCTCACCCAGGTCGATGCTTATCGGGATATAGTTCTTTTAAATGCTGGCGCAGCTCTGATGATTGCGGGCATTGCCGAGAGCCTGGAAGACGGCATCCACAAGGCTTATATTTCGCTGGATGATCACAAGGCCTATGAAGGCCTAGAAAAACTCGTAAAGGTTTCAAATGGCTGACATTTTACAAAAAATCGCGACCTACAAAGCTGAAGAGATCAGACTTTTAAAAGCGCGTTACAGTACAGATGACATGCGAAAAATGGCATCGGACACGGCTAGGCCCAGAGGATTTAAAGCCGCGCTGGATGCCAAAGCAGCCAGCGGTCCGGCTTTGATAGCGGAAGTTAAAAAAGCTTCCCCATCTAAAGGATTAATCCGGCCTGATTTTGACCCGGTCGCTATTGCTAAAGCATACACAAATGGTGGTGCGGCATGCCTGTCTGTCCTAACCGACACGCCAAGTTTTCAAGGATCTCTGAGCATTTTAAAGGATGTTAGAACGGCTACTGACCTCCCGCTTCTACGCAAAGATTTCATGCTCGATCCAATACAGATCTATGAAGCCCGCGCAGCTGGGGCAGATGCTATACTCATCATACTTGCTATGACCAATGACGCTGTGAACCACCGCCTCATGGCCGCAGCCAAGGAGATGGAACTGGATGTTTTGGTAGAAACTCATGACGCCGATGAAATCCGACGCGCCATTGCGCTTGGCGCCGATTTGATTGGAATTAACAACCGCAATCTCAAAACTTTCGAAACTACGCTTGATACCTTCTCATCACTGGCACCTATGATTCCCACTTCGACAACTCTTGTCGCTGAAAGCGGTATATTCACCCCGGATCATATCCTGCACTTGGCCGGTGACGGAGCAAAAGCATATCTGGTGGGTGAGAGCCTCATGCGGCAGGATGATGTGAAGCAAGCAACCAAAACACTGTTAGGCATGAAACCCTCTTGACACTACAAAGAACAATGGTAGAACAAATATAAATGTTGCCACTTTGTTCGAGGTAAATCATGCTTACGGAAAAACAACGGGACTTGCTCCTGCTCATTGACAAAAAAATCAAAGATCGCGGTGTACCGCCCTCTTACGATGAGATGAAAGACGCACTCGGGCTAGCTTCCAAATCCGGCATTCACCGCTTGATCACTGCGCTTGAAGAACGAGGCTTTATTCGCCGTCTGCCAAACAAAGCAAGAGCCCTGGAAGTTTTACGCCTCCCTACAGAAGATAACCCTCCCGCCAATATGAATACGCCCATCGCCGCCAATGACAGCGTGCAGGTTCCGCTTGTAGGAAAAATCGCAGCAGGTGTACCAATCGAGGCAATCCAGCAAGACGGTAATATGTTTGCAGTACCAAATGGCATGATAGGTCGCGGCGACCATTTCGCGCTTGAAGTCGAGGGCGAATCCATGATCGAAGCTGGTATTCTTGATGGAGATGTTGTCATCATCCGCAAGGCTAATACAGCTCGCAATAATGAAATTGTCGTAGCTCTAGTCGATCAGGAAGAAGCAACGCTTAAACGAATCTACAAATCAGGTAATGAAGTTGAACTTATTGCCGAGAATAAAGATTTCCCAACCCGCTCTTTCGGGCCTGATCGTGTTGAAGTTCAGGGTATATTGGTAGGTCTCGTACGCCGTTATCACTAATTCCCTTTAGGCGTTAGCCTCGCAATCTTCTTAGGTAGAGCCACATAAATGGCTCCATCAGGGCCAGTCGTGACATCACGAATGCGGCCCTTATCTTTGAGAATTTCGACTTCACTCACATAACTATCGCCTTCAACATCAATGAGCCTCAAAGACTGAAAAGCTAATGATCCGGCGAGCAACCTTCCCTTCCATTCAGGAAAAAGGTCACTTGAGTAAACATCCAACCCACAAGCCGCAATTGATGGCGTCCACTGACTGACAGGCTGTTCCATACCGGGTTTGGCCTTAAACGGCGTCAACTCTGTTCCGTTATAATTGATACCATAAGATATAACAGGCCACCCGTAATTCTTACCGGCACGTATTGAATTAAGCTCATCACCGCCCTTGGGACCGTGTTCGGTTTCCCACAGCACACCTGTGTCGGGGTGCCAGATCAACCCTTGCGGATTACGATTTCCGTAGCTGTAAATAGACGGGTATTTTCCATCCACAAACGGATTATCCGCCGGGATGGTTCCGTCCTTATTTATCCTGTGGATTTTACCATTTGGCAAATTGATATCCTGAGCATCATCTTTACGCCCGCGATCACCAATTGAAAAATAAATATGTCCCTGATCATCAAAAGTAATGCGGCTACCGTAATGATAACCCGTATCAATATAATCCTCCTGCTTGGCTTCGAATAATATCTCTTGATCAGTCCATTCAAAATTTTTGATTCGGCCGCGAATAAGCCGGGTCATTGACGGGCCGCTTCTGCCTGAAAGTGGATGTGAGTAAGTCAAATATATCCATTTATTCTCAACGTAATCAGGGTCAATCGCCACATCCAAAAGACCGCCCTGCCCACTTTTATTTACAGTGGGAATATTTTTGATTTCCATGGGTTCTGGAAAATGAGAAATATATAACAATTTGCCCGTTTTTTCTGTAACCAGAACATCTTCCATTCCCAGAAAGGCATACCCCCAGGGCTCATTCAGTCCGGTGATATAGTCTTCAATATTGACCATACTCTCTTGTGAAGGAATTTCGGTTACTGCTTTCACTAAAACCGTCTTTTCAGATACCCGCTCAGACTCGACTTCTATATTGGGCTTTACCGACTCTGTTTCAGAGGCAATTTGCGCGACTGTACGATCACAACCACAAAAAACTAAAGGACTAAAGAAGGGTAATAAAAAAGCTCTCATATGTGTTTTCTATACTCTATAGTTATATTTGTCATCTCAAGGTAAATTGACTTCCATCTCCGAAAGGCGCAGTTTATTCCAATGACCTCATATGTCAGCCTAGATAAAAACCAGATAAAAGCCTTGAGTCAGCGCTCAAATATACGGGGCGCCTGGCTGACATTCCATGTTTGGGCCGTTATTGTTTTAGCAGGCAGCTTGTTTGTAATATGGCCTAACCCCCTAACATTCCTAATCGCAATTGTCATTATAGGTGCGCGGCAACATGGCATGGCCATATTAATGCATGACGCAGCACATAGTATTTTATTTAAGGATAAAAAACTCAACGACTTTGTTGGAAAGTGGTTTCTGGCAGCACCATATGGCGGCGACCTGTTTGCGTATCGCAAGTACCACCTTATTCACCATCGTCATACCCAAACTGACAAAGATCCCGACCTACCTTTATCTGCAAAATTTCCGGTGACAAAACAAAGCCTTATCCGTAAATTTTTACGCGATATAACGGGTGTTACATTTCTGCGTTTGCGTATTGCAACTTACAAACTCTCTAAGGGCAAAGAGGTCAGTCTTAAAGGCACAGAGGCTTTTGAAAAAACTTCTGCCCTGCCATTCTTTACCTCCAATGCTGTTTTATTCGCGGGTTTGGCCCTATCAGGCCTTTGGTGGGCGTATCCGCTTCTTTGGCTTTTGCCGCTATGGACAGTATTTTTTGCCGTACTCCGCCTGCGTAACATAGCCGAACACGCAATGACAGAGCGTAGCGACAATCCATTAACCCATGCCCGAACTACCCACGCCGGATGGTTTGCGCGAACCGTTTTTGCGCCTTACTGGGTTAATTACCATGTAGAGCATCACGCATATATGTATGTACCTTGTTACAACCTACCTAAACTTCACTCACTATTTCGAAATAATGGCTATGTGGAGAACATGGAATATAAAGAAAACTACCGTTCAGTTTTAAAGTCTGTCTTGGTTCCCGCATGATCAACAAATTTTCATCTATTATATTTGCCGGCCTGTTTTTAGCCTGCAGCGCTCCGGCAAAAAGTCATGATATCTCACCACCTGCTGAGGTCATGCATATTTATGACATTGCTACGGCCCCTTCGCCAGATAGGATTTATGCGGATATAGAAAAACTGGTTAGTTTTGGAACGCGGCACACATTATCAGAGACTAAAAGTAACTCACGCGGCATAGGAGCAGCGCGGCGCTGGATATATGACGAGTTTAAGCGAATTTCTGTTGATTGCGGCAATTGCTTAGATGTCATGTATGTGAGCGATACTGTCTCAGGGGAAACGCGGATACCGGACCCAGTAGAAGTTGTGAGCGTCATTGCGATCCAGCGCGGAACAATAGACCCTAACCGGTATGTCATCATGAGCGGAGATATCGATAGCCGGGTCACAGACCCTCTTGACGGAACATCCGATAGTCCCGGAGCTAATGACAACGCTTCAGGCATGGCCGGGGGTATGGAAGCGGCTCGCATATTATCCAAACAAGAATTTGCAGGATCTATCATTTACGCTGGCCTGTCCGGGGAAGAACAAGGACTATTTGGCGGAGAAATCGTCGCCAAATACGCTCTCGATAATGGCTGGGAGATCAAAGCGGTTCTCAACAATGACATGATTTCCAATATTACGGGTGTTGATGGCGTAACCGATAACTCAACGGTTCGAGTCTTCTCCGAAGGCACACGGGCAACCGAAACCAAAGAAGAAGCCCGGCTGCGGCGTTTTACGGGCGGCGAAGTTGATAGTCCGTCACGTAATCTGGCACGATATGTCAAATCCATGGCAGATCAATATCTGACTAATCTGGATGTTATGATGGTTTACCGCTTGGATCGTTATCGCCGCGGAGGACATCATCGACCCTTTAACGAAGCTGGTATGCCTGGAGTTCGCATTATGGAAACCCATGAGCATTATGATCGTCAACACCAAGACCTGAGAACCGAAGACGGCACTAAATATGGTGACACCATTGAGGGCGTAGATAAATATTATGCTGCAAAGCTCACGGCACTCAACGCCATTACGCTTGCTGGCATGGCTGGAGCCCCCCCTTTTCCTGAAAAGGTTGAAGCTAGCGGAGCGGTAAAAGCATCGGCTAAACTGAACTGGGAAACACCAGATAACGCCGACAACCTGGCAGGCTATCGCGTATACTGGCGTCTGACTACTGCCCCTGAATGGACTCACTCCCGCTTTGTTGGAAAAGTCAATGAATGGACATTTAAAAATCTTGTTATAGATAACTACTATTTCGGCGTATCAGCTGTTGCTAAAGACGGCTCTGAAACACCGGTCGTCTTCCCTGGTCCCGCGGGCAGATTTTAAACCTTAAAAGCTCGCCTTTTTTCGCCTCTAACGCGAAGTTGCATGACAACTTTAGGCACTTAAAATACATATAATCCACAAAGGGAGCATAGACATGACATCTACACGTAAAACTGTTCTGGGAGGCACAGCCGCCATCGCAATCGCCTTTTCACTAGGCATTATTGCAGCCCAAAAAGGAACGCCAACTATAACAAGTGAAGCCGCCGCCCATCCCCATAACAATGATACCGTCACCAAGAAGGTTGAGAAAGCCAAGGATAAAAAGCTCAATTTCCGGGTTCGCAAATTAGATGAAGATACGTCCAAAAAAGAAGATGCAAAGGACACCAACAGCAACCTTAAAGAGGCTAAAAAATCTGATCACCCTCATTCGGAGAATATCCAGCCCGAAGAAAAAGACAAAACTAAAACAACTACAACAACTAAAACGACCACTACATCTATTACGACAACCAAAACCAACGAAGACGAGGCAAAATGGGACGTCAACAACCCACCAGGTGAGAAGACGAAAATCAAACTTGATGTAGACGAAGGCACATGGATGAGCCTGGATGTCAGCCCCGACGGTAAAACCATAGCCTTTGATCTTTTAGGCGACATTTATACTATGCCTGCTAGTGGCGGCGAAGCCACTAATATCACATCTGACATGGCATGGGATATGCAGCCTCGCTTTTCACCGGATGGAAAACAACTAGCATTCACATCTGACCGCGCAGGCGGTGATAACATATGGATCATGGACATAGACGGTGAGAACAAATCTCAGGTCACCAAAGAAGCTTTCCGCCTGATGAACAACCCAACCTGGAGTCCGGATGGCCGCTTCATCGCTGCTAAAAAACACTTCACCACATCGCGTTCATTGGGAACTGGTGAAATCTGGCTTTACCACCCGACTGGTGGCTCAGGTGTAAAACTGGTCAAACGCCCATCAGAATCTCACCAAAAGGAACTGGGGGAGCCAATATTTGGACCAGAAGGTCGTTATGTCTATTACACGCAAAATGTGACCCCAGGCAGCACTTTCATTTATGCCCAGGACTCCAATACGGAATTATTTCAAATAAAACGCTATGATATGGAAACTGGCGATATTGATGTTGCTGCAGGCGGTGCGGGCGGTGCCGTTAGGCCTACCCCGTCTCCCGACGGTAAATATCTGGCTTATGTAAAACGCGAACGCGCCAAATCCAAACTTTACCTGAAAGACCTTGAAAGCGGTAAAGAAACCAAAATCTATGATGATATGGACAGGGATATGCAGGAAACCTGGGGTGTTCAGGGCATGTATCCGAACATGGACTGGTCTCCTGATGGAAAGCATCTTTATTTTTGGGCAGGCGGCAAAATACGTCGCATGAATATGTCTGATCGCGATGTTGATATCATTGAATTTAGCGTCAAAGACACACGAAGCGTTTTGAGCGTACCGCGACCTGAAATAGAGGTTGCCCCTGACGAATTTACAACAACTATGCCACGCTATGCTAAGGTTTCACCAAACGGTAAAACGGTTGTATTTGAGCGCCTGGGCAAATTATATGTTCAAAGCGTAGGTAATCAAAAAGCTAAACGGCTCACCAAATTACCGGAAAACATCCGTGAACTTGATCCGGCTTGGTCAGCAGATGGCCGAGAAATTGTATTTGTCTCTTGGACTGATGACGGTCTTGGGTCCATCCATAAAACGGGAGCCAAAGGCGGCGCTGTCAAAGATCTGACGCGCCAACCTGGACTTTACCGGCACCCTGCTATGGCTCCAGATGGAGAATATATCGTCTATGAGAAACAAAGCGGCGGTTATTTAACATCACCGAATTGGTCTGATGGTGCCGGATTATACATTCAGGCAATTGGCGATACGACACCACAGAAAATCAGAGGAAATGGTAGTGGCGCCCACTTTAGTGCTGACAGCATGCGAATTTACTTTACAGGCAATCATGACGGGTCTGCAGCCCTACTCAGTACTAATCTGTTAGGCGATGATGAACGGGTTCATGCATCGTCCAAACTGGCTCAAAGTTTTTATATGTCGCCAGATGAGCAAAACATTGCATTTCGGGAAAATTATAACCTCTTTGTAATGCCGGCTTTGACCGGACCTCAAAACATTGCGGCCGGACCAAGTGCAAACGCACTACCTGTCAAAAAACTTAGTGAAAACGGATCGTCTTACCCAAGCTGGGCTAATGGCGGAAAATCCCTATATTGGACCTTAGGCCCAGATCTTTTCGAAGCGGACATCAAAGCGGCCTATGATGACGAAGATTACGTTCAAAAAGCTGTAGCCGACCTTTCATCAATTGAAATGGCGGATAAACCGGATTCCGCGATAGCTCTAACAAACGCACGCATCATAACTATGTCTGATGACGATGGCGGCGTTATTGAGAACGGGACAATCGTAATTTATGGAGACCGCATAGAGGACATCGGCGTCGATTTAGAATTACCCGCCGGTATTGAAGTAATAGATCTGGACGGGAAAACCATCATCCCCGGCCTGATTGATGCCCACGCTCACGGTGCCCAAGGTGTCGGTGATATGACCCCGGAACAAAACTGGGCGACGATTGGCCATTTGGCACTAGGTGTCACTACTATCTTCGACCCCTCATCCAGAGCCGCATCTATTTTTCCGGCATCTGAGCTTCAACGCGCTGGTAAATTACTTGCGCCTCGTATCTTCTCAACCGGAGAAGTTATATACGGCGCAAAAGCACCCGGTTTCTTTGCATCAATCAATAATGCGGATGACGCGGCAGAACATGTAAACAGGCTATATGAACAGGGAGCCCACGGCGTTAAAAATTATAACCAGCCGAGGCGTGAACAGCGTCAACAGGTAACTCACGCAGCCCGTGAACTAGACATGCTCGTCGTGCCTGAAGGTGGGTCACTCTACCATATGGATATGTCTCTGGTTGTAGATGGAAATTCGTCTATCGAGCACAACATTCCAGTGGGCGAAATCTATGACGATGTTATCCAGCTCATGAGCCAGACAGACACAGCCTATGTTCCGACACTGGTTGTCACATATGGCGGCGTCCGCGGCGAAAACTATTACTATCAGGAAGGTGAAGTCTGGAAGCACCCAATCCTATCCAAACATGTGCCTGCCGATATACTCCAGTCTCGTGCCGTTAGACGTCAAATGGCACCCGAGGAAGATTATGCTGATGATGACGCAGCTGCGGTTGCAAAAAAACTTCAGGATGAAGGCGTTTTGGTGACCATTGGTGCCCACGGGCAGCGTGAAGGCCTTGCGGCCCACTGGGAAATGTGGACTTTTGAACGCGGTGGTATGAGCCCCGTTGAAGCGCTTCAAACGGCCACTGTCGATCCGGCAAAGCATTTAGGTTTCTTTGCCGATATTGGATCTTTAGAGGAAGGCAAGCTCGCTGACTTGATCATCTTGGATAAAAATCCATTAGATGACATTCGTAATACAGATGACATTGATATGGTCATGCAGGGCGGCCGTCTCTATGACGCCGGCACAATGGACGAAGTCTATACAGGAAATCGTAAGCGAATCCCATATTGGTGGGAGGAGTAGACGCCTCAGGCGGGCTTAAAGGCCCGCCAGCAAGTCTGACAACTGCGCATTGACAATCGCAAATTTTGAAACGGTCCAACCGCCTTTACGGGACATAGCATTGACTGTTTCATTATAGGCTTTCTCATGCGGAATGCGTGCTTTAGCCCAATCTTGGATAAGACTTTTCACATCCATCTTGCCTTTAGCGCCAGACTTTTTGTGATAACTGGCTGCGTCCCGGGCAAAACGCGCCTGCGCTTTAAAGAAATCCTCTTGCAAGTGCCGCATAGCTAGTCGCTCCCAATGATCGTCAGAGGATGTTGTCAACATAGCAGCCCGTACACGGTCGATTTTAAACCGGCCACCTATTTCATAAAATAAATCGGCTGCTGATGGGATATCCCAGCCAACATTGTCCGCTAGTTCTATAACGTCAAACCCGGATGCTCTTGACCGTAATAGCGCAACATCCATGGCAAGATTTTTGGGTATACCCGCCTTCACATATGATTTAATCCGGCTGTCTGCACGGCGTTGATCATAAGGCGATAATAGTTCCAGCCATTTCTTATCAACCACTGATGCAAGCTTGGTTCGGCGCTCAATACGCTTACTAAGATTGCCATCTTCACCACGTCTAACAAGCCAAGCCATAACCCGCATTAACACCCGGGCAATTTCCTGATGAAGCTTAGTCTGTGCATCTGCTTCAGCCTGATTATCAAGTTTTTCAATTGCATCCCGTAATTCCCCAATTCCCAGAGCCTCGTAAGCGACAATGAATGCTTTAGCGATATCGCCCGGGCTCGCTTGTGTTTGCTCCTGAAGTCTCATAACGGAAACAGGGCCGCAAACATCAATCATCTTGTTCACAAGACGGGATGTGATGATTTCCCGGCGTAAACGGTGCCGAGACATAGCCTTATTAAAACCTTGAATTTTCTTTGGGAAATATGCTGTAAGCATTTTTTCCAAATACGGGTCATCTGCTACATCAGTCCCTATTAAATCGTCAAACAACACATTTTTGGAATAAGCCATGATCACAGATATTTCAGGGCGTGTCAGACCTTGTTTATTGCCCGCAAGCGCCTGCATAGCCTCAGTTCCAGGAAGACCTTCGACTGCTCGATCCAAAAGCTTTCTGCGCTCAAGTGACGTCATAAACCTTTCATAGGCATTATGATCCAACCTGTTGCGCATTTCTGCCAATGAAAGCGCGCCCGTCTGATCATAATTATGCTGCAGAACCAACTCGGCCACGTTATCTGTCATCGCCTCAAGCAGCGAGTTTCGATCACCTGCTTTAAGTTCTTTGCTCTCAATTGCTGCCCGTAATAAAATTTTGATGTTTACTTCATTGTCTGAACTATCAACACCCGCAGAGTTATCTATGGCATCTGTGTTCAGACGCCCGCCTTTGCGCGCGAACTCAATCCGGCCACCCTGCGTCATACCCAGATTGGCGCCTTCGCCAATTACTTTGGCCTTGAGCTGATTAGCATCTACACGCAAACCATCATTGGCTTTGTCACCGACATCTGAATGGCTTTCATGACTTGCTTTAACATAGGTTCCAATGCCGCCGAACCATAGAAGCTCTGCCTCCATTTTCAAAAGCGCGTGAATAAGTTCATCGGGCGTGACATCGTCTTTAGTCAGTCCAGTCATGGCTTTAATTTCAGGCGTCAGCGAAATCGACTTTTCCGCACGAGAAAAGACACCACCTCCTTTAGAGATGAGCTTCTTGTTATAATCCTGCCAAGTTGATCTTGGCAGGGCGAACATGCGCTCACGTTCCTTAAAGGACTTTGCAGGATCCGGATCCGGGTCAATGAAAATATCTAAGTGATTAAAAGCTGATAAAAGCTTGATATGTTTAGATAAAAGCATGCCATTACCAAACACATCCCCTGACATGTCACCAACCCCGATAACGGTGAAATCTTCGCTTTGTATGTCTTTACCGCTTTCTCTAAAGTGGCGTTTTACGGCCTCCCAGGCACCGCGGGCTGTAATACCCATAGCTTTGTGATCATAACCGACAGATCCCCCGGACGCGAAAGCATCATCCAGCCAGAATCCATATTCCTGAGAAATTCCATTGGCAATGTCCGAGAAGGTTGCAGTACCTTTATCAGCCGCAACCACCAAATAAGGATCTGGCTTGTCCCAACTAACCACATCTGATGGGGGCACTGTGCCCTGCCCTTCATAATTATCAGTAATGTCTAAAACACCGGATATGAAAGTCTTATAAGCTGAGATACCTTCAGCAATCCATTCATCCCGCGTGCCGGATTTTGGAAGTTGTTTTGGGAAGAAACCACCCTTTGAACCTACCGGTACAATAACTGCATTCTTTACCTGTTGGGCTTTAACGAGCCCTAAGACTTCTGTTCGGAAGTCATCGCGACGATCTGACCAGCGTAAACCGCCTCTTGCCACAGGGCCAAAGCGTAAATGTACAGCTTCAACCTTGGGTGAGCTGACATAAATTTCACGATAGGGTTTAGGCGCAGGTAAATCAGCAATCGACTGGCTATCAAATTTAACTGAAATATAAGGCTTAATTTCACCTGTTTCAGACTTTTGGTAAAAATTAGTCCGAAGTGCATGACGGCAAGCATCTGCAATCCGGCGGATAACCCGATCGTGTTCTAATGACTTTACCTTAGTAAGACCGTTATTGATGTCGTCTTCAATTGCCTGCACGGCTTTTCGCCGTTTATCCATTTCACCATCAAATTTTGGATCAAATTTCGTTTGCAGTAATTCCAGAATTTTTCCGGTTAATGCAGGATATAGCTCTAGAGCTTCTATTTGGGTTGCCTCTGACGGATCCAGTCCGCTTTGTCTCCGATACCTCGCAATCAACCGTATCCATGCAATATGGCGCCACTGAGCCGCTAAAGGTAAGATCAGACGGTTAAAGCCATCATCTTCATTTTGTCCGTCCCATGTAGCCAAGAAGGCAGTTTCAAAGATATCTGCAAGCAGCTCCCCGTTAGGAACATCAAAATCCACTTGCACTTCAAAATCATGCACCCAAACGGATCCACCGCTCTCCCGTTTAATTTCATAGCCCGTTTCCTGGACAACATGGGCCGCAAAATTACTAAATACAGGCATAACATTGGACGGTTCAATTCGTTGTTTCAAGCTGTAAATACGGGCGTTAAAAACACGAGAGCCATCAGCGGCAGGCCTATAAACCTTCACTGCAACAGGGTTTTCAGCGCTGAGTTTTTCGGAAACCCGGATATCTATATAGGCTTGATCCGAAGAGAACACATTTTGATACGCTACCGAAAAGGCACTGCTATAATTATCCAGATTTTGGGAATCGTCACTTCCATGCGCTTCAGCAGCAAGTGCAACCCCGTCAAACCAAGGCTGAGCAACAGCTGCAATTTCTGTTTCAAGATCACGTAAATCAGGTGACAAACCCTCATCTGGATTCATGCCAATAATAAAATGAACCCGCGCCATAGGAGCGTCGCTATATTGCGGATAAAATGCTGAGATACGACCACCAAATGCGTCTTTAAGGGCTTCGCCTATACGCTTTCTCACGCGTGTGTTGTAATGCTCAAGCGGCACATAAACTAAAACTGATGCAAACCGGCTAAACGGATCACGGCGTACAAAAATACGTGTCCGCGGCCTGTCAAAACCTTGCGCAATTCCCGTGGAAATTTGCAAAAGTTCATCTTCGTCGATTTGAAATAGTTCATCCCGCGGATAGGTGGATAGAACATATTCCAACCGTTTCGCATTATGTGATCCCGGCGCATGACCTGCCCGGCGCAGTACATTGTTCACTTTTTGCCGTATAAGCGGAACATATTGCGGGGAACGACTATAAGCTTCTGAAGTAAACAATCCAACAAACCGAGTCTCGCCAGTAACATCGCCGCTCCAGTCATAATGTTTTACGGAAATATAATCCATGCGAACCCGGCGGTGTACCCGCGTGAAAACATTCGATTTTGCCACAGTCACCGGCAGGCTGTTGTTCATAAAGGTTTGAACATTATTCGAGATAACCGACGGCTCACTACTTTGTCTTAAAACAGTGATGTCGGAGTTTCTCAGCAAGCCCAATTGAGAGTCCTGGTCAATCGCCGGATTAACATAATCAGGTGCCGATTTGTTCTTGGATGTGGCTTTCATAAAATCATATTTACGAGCGCCTAGTAATACAAAATTACCTGCTGCAACCCACTCCAAAAAGGCTGCACCTTCTTGTATAGCTTCATCATTTTCACGAGACGGCAGGTCCAAAAGTTCCTGCCGAACCGACTGAACTGTTTTTATTAAGCCTTTGAAATCATTATTTATCAGGCGAATTTCATCGATTGTTTTATTTAGTTCTTCCTGCAGCTCTTTTTGAACTTGTCGGCTGATAGTGGAAGTTGTCACCAGGATCATAGATTCGGAGACTTCCTCACCCTTGTCAGTCCATTTTCCCTTTTTATCGCGGCGGCCTTTCACAATTGGGTGGAACAAACCTGTGACATTCACCCCATAAGATGAAACCGCGGAAACAACAGAATCAACCAGAAAGGACATATCATCAACGATGATAGCAATAGCTGTTTCATCATGCTCTTGAAGGCCTGCAAAACTATGCAGTGCCTTGATGCTTATCAGTGTTTCCCCAACCTTGCGGCGGTTACCATACATCCAGAACGCCCGGGCAAGTTCAATTACTTCTGCTAAAGCAAAAGTTGAGAAGTCACTATCTTGCGTATCTTTATAAAATTCTCGTAAGAATTGCTCTGCCCCATCTTCAAAGCTTTTATCCGCAGTATTAGTGAAATCTTCTACGGCTTTAGCAGCCTCTAAAAACGCATTTTGAGTAAACTGAAGCTCTACCATTTTCCCCTCACCTGGCCTATTAGGCCCGATGCCATTTGCTTATGTTTGAGCGGACGTTATCCGCATTTTTGCTATTTTGTCAGCCACAATATTTGTTGGCTGTCCACTATCATCGGAAATTTCAAATATTTCCTTTAATGTCCGTGACAGACCATCAAGCCGTGCGTCAACCCATTTTGGATCGTAAGTACCTGACAACTCAGATGCCACATTAATTATTCCGCCCCCATTGATAACATAATCTGGACAATACAATATACCCTTCTCAAGCAGATCTATCCCCAGATCAGAATTTGAAAGCTGGTTGTTGGCTGCTCCGCCTATGATGCGAGCTTTTATCTCAGGTAAACTTTTCGGATTAACCGCACCGCCCAGCGCGCAGGGCGCAAATATGTCAACATCCTGAGTATGAATTTCATCTATGGGCACGATAACCGCCCCTAATTCCCTTTTAGCTTTAGTCAGAACGTTTTCATTAATATCAGCGGCCCAAACCTTAGCGCCCGCATGTACTAATTTTTCAGCTAAAGTATAACCCACATGGCCTAATCCCTGCACCGCAACACGAACGCCACCAAGATCAGATTGACCGGAAACTTTCTTCCAGGCCACTTTTAGCCCCCGAAAAACACCTTCAGCTGTAACTGGAGATGGGTCCCCAGAAGCAGCAACGCCGTGATCCAGTCCGCCAACAAATTTGGTTTGCGTCCGGATGACTTCCATATCTGACGGGGTAACGCCCACATCTTCGGCCGTACAATATATGCCGCCAAGACTTTCTACTGCCCGGCCATAAGCTGCAAATAAGGCTTTGCGGTCAAAGTCACCTTCAGGTCTTATGATAACACCTTTCCCACCGCCAAATGGGATATCAGCCATAGCGTTTTTATAGCTCATTGCCTTTGATAAATTAAGAACATCATCCAGCGCAGCCTGTTCATTACTGTACTGCCACAAACGCGTGCCGCCTGCGCCTGGTCCTCGAACTGTATTGTGAACGGCAATAATCGCTTTAAGACCAGAATCCTCATCAGCGAAAAAATGCACGCCTTCATGATTTTCAAAATTCAAACTGTTGAACACAGCCATATAAACTCCAGCATATACATGACCCATCTAACGTTATTTCAGAGAATAAAAATGCCTATTTTTGCTGTAGAGTAAAAAATAAAACCAACACTTAAGCAATTATACCGTCAGAGTTTCTAATCCGGCCGCGGCGGACTGCAGGATTTGCATGGACAGACCTGCCCCGGTACCGTCCCCTAGACTGACACCAAATTCATGTATGGGCTTTAAGGCCATTCGATCCAATAAGGCTTCATGTGCCGGTTCTGACGTAATTGAGCCTGCTCTACAGTGCTCTATCCCTGCTGGGTCAATAGCATGAATGATCGCAGCAGCTGTGCAAACGACAAATCCATCCAATATAATAGGAATAGACTGATGACGAGCAGCAATTATAGCGCCCACAAGGCCTGCAATATCACGACCGCCAAAATATCTTAGATAGGTCAGCGGGTCAGCACCAGATAAGTCATGTACTGCAAGTGCCTGTTCAACAGCTTTTATCCGAGCGCTGGCCTGATGATTATGGGCACCGGCCCAATAGTCTGCTGTACCGCCATATAACCCCATAGCAATCGCTGCCGCAGCTGTAGCTGAACCGGTTCCCGCGCTCCCCAGCGCAATTATATCTGCACCCTCTGCAACGACCTCCATACCAAAAGCTATAGCGGCAGCGCAGTCCCTTTCTGATAATGTTTCCTCTTCCCGGAAATCCGGAACCGGGTGTTCAACTCCCATCTCATAGACTTTGAAGGCCGCATTCATATTACCAGCAATGCCGCGAACTGCGGCCTTTTTTTGCGTTAATCCGTCTACGCGGCGGCGGGCTATTTTAAGATAATCACCGTCCATCACTGATCCAGCTACGCCGTGAGTACCAGCAAATACCGCTATCAGCGGTCGCGAAATTTGCGGGACCATACGCTTTTGCCACGTTGCTAGCCAGATAAGTTCAGCTTCCAAAGCTCCAAGAACAGGTGCCGGCCCCGGAAAATCTGATAAAATTGACCGTACATGTTCGCCCGCAGCCACGTCGGCAGACGGCATAGTCGAAATTAAATGTCTAATATCGTCAAAAGGACGGGTTTCGCTCATGCAATTTACCTCGCGTTCATCATATTTTGGTTTAGACGATTCTGATAGCCTTATGCGCAGAAATACTCTGCATAAGATTAACATAGAGGATAAATTCATGACTGGAAGCATTCTTCGTGATGTAGCTATAATTGGCATAATGGCTCTTGGCTTGACTTATGCGCTTATTCACAAGGAAAAGTTCTATGAAATGGCTGGTTTAACGCCGCCTAACCCAAGCACTGCAGCTCCGTCAGAGATTTCAAGTCCGCCTCAGCAACCAGCGATGACCGTAACTCTGCCCCAAGGTGTTGCAGTCTCAATCCCCAAATCAAAAACCGACGGGCAGTTTTGGACTGAAGCGCGTGTTGATCGCGGGCTCGTGAAATTTCTGGTCGATACTGGAGCCAGCACAGTTGCCCTTACGCCCGAAGACGCACGCCGCATTGGCATCAACTTAGATGATCTAAATTATAATGTTCCGATTTCAACAGCTGGCGGCCGTAATGTTGCGGCATCTGTTATGGTAAAATCCATTTCAGTTGGCCCCGTAACCGTAAGAAATGTAAGAGCGCTGGTTGTCCCGGAGGGTTTATCAACTTCTTTACTCGGGATGACCTTTTTAGGTGAACTCCAAAAGGTTGAAGCTACGCCACACGCCCTGATTTTGCGTCTATAATATTGATTTTCGGATCATATTAATCGCAACTAACAGCAAAAATACTCCAAAAACCCTGCGCAGCTTCACTTGATCCATCTTGTGGGTCGCTCTCGCCCCAAACGGTACTACAAAAATGAGTGACAACGCGATGAAAACAAAGCCGAGTACATTAACATAGCCGAGTGAAAACTCCGGCCTGCCGGACACATTCCAACCACTAATAATCCAGCCAATGGTAGCCGGAATACTGATGAAAACGCCAATGCCTGATGCGGTAGCAATCGCCCGTTTTATGGGAACAGCGCACATCATCATAAGCGATGTGGACAAAGCACCGCCGCCAATTCCCATCAAAGAAGAGACAATACCAATACCGCCTCCTCCGATTGGTAAAGCAAGCCCGCCGGGAACCGAGTCCCGAAGTTTCCAGTTTGGGCGTCCAAAAATAAACTGCAATGCTATTAGAAACGCAACGACGCCAAATATTAGGCTAAGCTGCTGTCCTGACAAGGTTTTGCCAAGATACCAAGCAGCAAAAAGAGCCCCTACCCCGATCCATAATCCCCAGCTTTTGAGCGGGTTTCCCGGCCACAACAAATTCCAGTCAACGGCGCCGTGTTGATGATGCGTCCGAACAGAACGGAGCGATCCGACAATAATTACTGCAGAGGATTACGGCACATTGCATGATAATATCTTCCGGAACGCCCAAAAACTGAAAGACAAAATACAATACGGGCACCATGATTGACCCGCCGCCAATCCCAAAGAGACCCGCCGCGTACCCCGTGACAATGCCCGTAACCAGCAATGTCGCGGCAAAAACGAAAAACTGCAGATCCATTAGGCAGCGCCTTGCATATCAAGCCTCACGTCCAAAGCTGCCTGCAGGGTTTCAGAAGGGGAAACACCTTTGGCGATGGTTTCGCTCAATGTTCGCCGCCAGAGACGTGCCCCCGGTAAACCAGCATAAAGCCCCATTATATGCCGAATAATGGCTTTGCTCGAACGATCCGTCTTTTCCATTTCAGCCGTGTATTCAATAATCTTTCTGACAATATCTTCTCGAGTTTTTGAAAAGGCCCTATCTCCAAAAATGTGGTCATCAACCTCCGACAATATCCAGGGGTTATGATAAGCGGCGCGGCCCAGCATGATACCATCCAAGCCTTCCGCAGCCGGCAATGTCATGTTCAAATCCGTCAGACCGCCATTAAGCTCGATAGCGGTATCAGGAAACAGGGTTTTCATTTCACGGACTAATTTATAGTCCAAAGGCGGCACGTCCCGGTTTTCCTTTGGCGACAATCCCTCCAGCCAGGCTTTCCGGGCATGAATGATTACGCGCTGACACCCAGCATTTGTCACAGCGCGCAAGAATTCAGGCAATGTCTGCTCAACATTTTGATTATCAACACCCAGACGGCACTTCACCGTCACAGGAATAGTTACAGCTTGCTGCATGGCGTTAAAACACTCTGCGACCAAATCCGGATTAAGCATCAGACAGGCCCCAAAGCTACCTGATTGCACCCTATCCGACGGACAACCAATATTTATATTGACCTCATCATATTCGTAATCCTCTGCGATTTTTGAAGCTTCGGCGAGTTTGACCGGATCACTACCACCAATCTGCAGCACAACCGGGTGCTCACAAGCGTTATATCCAATCAGATAATCCCGATCACCATGAATAACGGCATCTGCTACAACCATCTCGGTATACAGCCAAATACGAGCTGATAATTGCCGATGAAACCAACGGCAATGCCGGTCAGTCCAATCCATCATGGGCGCAACGGAGACGCGGAAATCAGGTTTTGAGTTCATCATGGTGGTTTATGCGGCGAAGCAGCTGAACTCAAGCCCTGAAACTACCACCCTCAAATGGAAACGATTTTCAATTTCATCTTTTCAGAGAAGTCATGATCCCGCGTCTTTTCCGATATACATATCGCGGATGGCTTCTATAACTTTAACCTTCCCTAAGCCGTCGCCCAGTCTTCTTTGATCATATCTGCGCCTTTTTCAGCGATCATGATCGTCGGCGCATTGGTATTACCTGAAACCATATTTGGCATGATGGAGGCATCAATCACACGCAGGCCTTCCAGGCCGTGCACCTTGAGGCGATCATCAACCACCGCCATATCATCGTGACCCATTTTACAGGTCCCGATGGGGTGATACTCCGTGTCAGCACGATTTCGAATATCCTGAATGATGGTCTCTTCATCATCCGAGTCAGAACCGTAATACCCTTTGCCCCGGACATCATCGAAAGCTGAGCTTTTCATCAATTCCTTGGTGATCCGCACTCCCTTGACCATACGATCCATATCCCGATCATCCTTGAAAAAGGCCGGATCAATGGCGGGCTGCTCCGTTGGGTCCGCACTATTGAGCCAGAGACTGCCCCGGCTGAACGGACGCTGCACAATTGTATGAACTGAATAGCCATGCCCCCAGTGGAGTTTGCGACCATGGTCATCCACAACCGAGCGGACCAGAATGATTTGAACATCCGGCGCAGGTTCAGATTTATCCGTATAGATAAACCCGCCGCCTTCGGCATAATTTGTGGTCAGCATGCCCTCACGTTTCTTACGGTATTTGAATACTTCGCCGAGCATGCGGAAACTGCCCATAATTGAAAATCCCACATTGTCTTTGACATGTCCTTTATAGGCCATGACATAATCCGGGTGGTCCTGCAGGTTTTCGCCAACACCGGGCAAATCATGAACCTGATCAATCCCGTGCGGCTCAAGTTTGTCTTTCGCGCCAATCCCGGACAGCAACATGATTTGAGGCGAACCGAAGGCTCCTGCTGACAAAATCACTTCGCGGCGGGCTTTAATTGTCCGAGGTTTCTTTTTAACTTTACACTGAACGCCGACGGCGCGGCCATCTTCAACAATGACCTTTTCCGTCATGGCATGTGTGATCACGGTCAGATTAGGGCGACCTTCCGCCGAGTCTAAAAAGGCGCGTGCCGTTGACCAGCGTTCGCCGTTTTTATGAGTCACATGATAGAGACCAAAACCTTCTTGTTTCGCACCGTTGAAATCCTCATTCATGGGTAGCTGCATGTCCTGCGCAGCTTGCAAAAGACGTTGGTTGTTTTGCCCCGGGCTGCGGACCTTCGTAACATTTAACATGCCGCCTTGCCCATGAAATTCGTCGTTATGGGTTTCACAATGTTCGGACTTTTTGAAATATGGCAGGACGTCTTTATAGCCCCAACCTTTATTCCCCAGTTTTTCCCATTCGTCATAATCATAAGGCACGCCGCGAATATAAATCATGGCATTCAGACTGGATGACCCGCCCAGCATTTTACCGCGGGGCTGAAAGCCCTTGCGTCCATTCAAGCCTTCTTGTGGCACCGTTTCAAACGCCCAGTTGCGTTTCTTGGTCACCATATTCAAAATAGTGCCCATAGGCACCCAGACGGACCAGTGTTTATGCGTTCCACCAGCTTCTAAGAGGCAGACTGATACATTCGGATCTTCAGTGAGACGGTGTGCCAAAGTACAGCCCGCACTGCCTGCACCTACAATCACATAATCAAATTCTTCAGACATAAGGCATCCTAAATGATTTTCTTCATAAGGTTCAGCATCTTATGGGTCTTGGGACCATAAGGCGGATGTAACTGCTTACCCTGGCTGAAACGGCTTTGTGTGAACACGCCTTTGAGGTGACTAAAAGTATTAAAGCCATCTTCGCCGTGATAGGCTCCCATACCGGACGGCCCTACTCCGCCAAATGGAATGTCTTCCTGAATCACATGCCAAGCCACATCGTTAATAGACACACCGCCCGAAATACTTTCATTCAAAACCTTGTTTTCTTTTTTCTTATCTTTGCCGAACCAGTAGAGCGCCAATGGCCGCTCTCGCTTTTGGACATAATCCAGCGCGTCATCTAATGTTTCGCTCGCAACAACCGGAAGCAGCGGACCAAAAATCTCCTCCTGCATAATTTTCATGTCAGGCGTCGTATTTGTAACGACGGTCAATGGAATTCGGCGCTCTTTTGCAAGTTGTTGCTTGTCGTCATCACCGGCCGTGCGAAGCGTAGCTCCTTTATTCTCAGCATCCTCCAAGAGGCCCTGTAAACGTGCATAGTGACTGTCGGCAACAATTGACGTGTAATCGTCATTCCCTGCGACCTTGGGATAGAAAGTTTCAGCCTGCTTGATCATGGCCTCAGAGAAGGCGTCGATTTTAGCTGATGGCATTAAAACATAATCTGGCGCGACGCAGGTCTGGCCCGCATTCAAAAGCTTACCATTGGCGATACGGGCGACAGATGTTGCCATATCAGCGCTTTCGTCAATGATAGTCGGAGATTTCCCGCCAAGCTCAAGCGTAACAGGTGTCAGATTTTTAGCGGCCGCTTGCGCAACGATACGCCCAACATTAGTCGAGCCCGTAAACAACAGATGGTCAAAGGGCAGGCTTGAAAATTCCTGCGCTACATCAACGCCGCCTACAGCAACATAAACTTCGTCATCAGAAAATATCTTGCCTAACACGTCTTTTAAAAGCTGCGATAGTTTCGGGGTATATTCGCTTGGCTTGATCATAACCCGATTACCCGCGCCAAGCGCTCCTATTAAGGGCATAATAGCAAGCTGCAAGGGATAATTCCAAGGACTGATAATTCCAATAACGCCAAGCGGCTGCGGGACAACCTTATTACTCCCCGGTTTAAATTGCATAGCCGTAGGCGCGCGGCGCGTCCGCATCCATTTGGGCGTATGTTTAAGTGCGTGAGAAATACCTCCCTGAATGACCATAGTCTCAGCCAGCGTGGTTTCTTCATAGGCCCTGTTTCCAAAATCCTCAGAAATAGCTTTTTGAAAATCCGCCTCGTGAGTTTTGATAGCCTCACCAAGCTTTTTCAAATTAGCTTTACGGCTATTCCAATCCGAGTTCGGCTCAGCATTAAATGCAGCCCTCTGTGTTTGAAAAACAGAATTAAGTGTCATTGACATTTTCCCCTCCAATCACCGCATATTTATATTGATAGTATCGCGGTTAAAAAAACCAGGTGGCAGCCATCTCATAACATAATTGCAGCAGAGCAACAATTATGAGACGGCTACGACTTTTTTAATTAAAACTTCATACTGCCTTGTAGAGCTATTGTGCGGCCCTGACTGTAGAAAGTATAGTTTGAGTTAGCCCCAAATGTACTTCCCCCAAGCGGCGTGTCACCATTATAGGTTTTGACAATTTCATTGGTCAGGTTTTTACCCAGAACCGCAATTTCCCAGGGACCATCCGCCGGACCAACACCAAGTCTTGCATTGATCTTAGCATAGCCGTCTTGAACACCTTTCGGATCTTGCGTTTGAGACGCGTTATACGAACTCACATAATTCAAAGCCAGCAAGCCCGTAAGCTCCATACTGTTTGAAATAAGCGTGTCAAAATCTAGCGCCACATTGCCTGAGAAATCAGAAACAAGATTATTTTTCAAACCTGTGTAGTCACAAAGACCATTTGCTTGACGCTCTGCAGCTGGCTGCGTTCCGTAACATTGACCGTTTTTGAAGTCTGTAAATTCAAAATCTGTCAAAGCTGCACCCCCAGTTAGGCGGATATTATCACTAAGCGCCCAACGCCCGTCTAGCTCGATGCCTTTAACTTCAGAAGAAGCAGCATTGCCCACATTAAACCCGAGAATTCCATCAAAAATCGAAATTTGAAGGTTGTCGAATTTGGTAAAGAAAGCTGTTGCATTAAGCTCTGCGGCACCGCCAAGTTTAAACTTACCGCCAAGTTCATAATTGGTCGCTTCTTCGTCATCAAACTGGAAAGCGGCCTCTGACGTGGCAGACTGCCCTTTATTATTCGCCCGGAAATCAAAACCCCCTGATTTAAACCCTTGAGCCCAGCTGGCATAGAGAAGCGTATCGTCACTTACGTCCCAGACAAGTTTCACATCGGGAGAAAACTTTGTGATATTCCGGTTTTGCTCTGCAAGAACTCCATTTCCGAGATTCCCAAGCAGGAACTGGGACGTTGGATCACCCAGACCAGCAAGGCCTTCCAGGTTAGATGATGTAATCCCAAACAGATTCGCATAAATAACGGGCGCAGCCGTTTGCGCTGCTGGCAACGCAGCGCCAGTATTCGTTTGGATATCCATGCGCCGGGAACCATCTTTATCTTCATTCGTAATCCGAGCCCCAAGCTGGAGAGTCAAATCATCTTGAATGTGCCAATCAACCTGAGCAAAAGCAGATAAAATAGTCGAATCCACTTGAGCCATCCGCGCTGCTTGCGTTCCTGAAACCAATGGACCCGCACCATCGGCTGGATTCCCTGGTGTTCCGGTTTGCAGATTAACGGCAATCGGGATGATTGAGTTTGTATCTACAATAATCTGATCGCCATATTCGTGGTCTGATGTTTGATAAAAAGCCCCGATAATATAATCAAAATCATCACGGTCAGGTGAAGTTAGGCGAAGCTCTTGGGAAAACTGATTATAATCTTCCTGCAGCTTGGCATTAAAAACACGTCCGCTTGTGAAGTCACAATCACATGTCTCATCATAGGAAAGGTTTTCATAGGCCGTGATAGCCTGCAAAGTGTGATCCCCAATATCCCAATCCAAAGTCATTTGATATGTTTGCATGTCATTGAAGCTGTCATCACCATTTGAATGACGACGGCCATCACGTGTGAAATCTGCTGCACTTGGGTCCTGACCGAAAACACCGATCATAATTTGTGGCCAGGTCAAACCGGCAAATGGCGTTCCGGCTGGGGCTGGAGATGCATTTTCAACTTCGATATTCCGCCCAATAGTATCAAATTCAGTGACCTCAGCCTTAAATGTCGCCATTAAATCGTCCGTTACATCAAGCTCAACTGTGCCCCGTAGTGTCAATTCCTCACGGCTAGGCTCGTCACGATTTAGGAAAGTATTTTCCTGAAACCCGTTAAAGTCGCGATAGCGTCCCGCAACGCGCGCTCTGACTCGATCAGAAAGAGGTCCAGAGAGCATCCCTTCAACAACGGATTCGCCATCTTCAAATTCGTATGAGCCAAAAATACTACCTTCAAAACTATCGGTAGGCTTTGCGGTGGTCACATTGATCGCACCAGCCACAGAGTTCTTACCAAACAAAATTGACTGAGGCCCTCGAAGAACTTCAACCCGTTCCAGATCAAGAAAAGGCGCCCTTACCTGTTGTCCGCGCGGATAATGCACTCCATCAACATAAACACCGACTGATTGCTCAAAGCCCTGATTAACGCCTGAACCAATACCGCGAATGAGGAACGCCGTGGTAATACCTGTTTCCGCATAGGTGAAATTAGGAACCAAAGAAGTAAGATCTTCAATCTTAACGATGCCTGTTTCTTCAATCACGCTTGCATCAACTGCCGCCACTGAAATCGGAACATCTTGAAGTCCTTTTTCACGGAACTGAGCCGTTACAATAATTTCGTCCAAAACCGCGCCATCACTATCTTGAGCAAAAGAAGTGGTGGTCCCGCCAAATAGCGCTACAGTTGATAAAGCCGTTAGTGATAATAATTTAGATCGCATCATAATCTCCCCTAGATGTCTTTTAAATATAGTTGTGTAGAATAAACCAATCTTTTCATATAATGTAAAATGATATTAAGGTATATTTGTATAATAACTTTGCATAATGCGGCCCCTTATGATTGACCTCAAAGACCTAGAATATTTATTAGTTGTTTCAAAGACTGGCGCCATTAATAAAGCTGCCCGTCAACTAGGTCTTACGCAACCGGCTCTAACGCGGCGGATTCAGAAGCTTGAAAGTCAATTTGACCTGAAACTTTTGGACCGCCAACCGAAAGGCGTCAAACTCACCCAGATTGGTGAAAACTTTCTGGCTTCGAGCCAGAGGTTACTAGCTCACAGCCGGGATTTTGAAAGCGAAATGAGATTGCACAAGCGCGGGCGTAGCGGGACGATTAAGGTCGGCATAAAACCCGGATTGGATGATCTGTTTTTCACCGAAAGCCTGATCCGTTTTAGTAAAACTTATCCGGATACTGTCATTCGTTTATCCGTGGATGCTACGCCGGCATTAATGCGGCAACTCAGTAATGGCGAACTTGATTTTGCCTTTGGAGCAGAAGGTTATTCTGATGATTTCGGAAACGAAATCCTTATGAATCAGGAGCTATCTTTTGCCCCGCTGTTGGAAATTCCGCTTATAGCCTATCTAAGGACTGATCATCCTGCATTATCCAAGCCTGATATTGAAACCGTTCTATTTGACTACCCTTTGGTGGGGCCCTCACCACCGCTTAACATTGTCTCCAAAATTGAAGAGCTACATAAATCTCGAGGCCAAAACTTTCGCGTCCCGCAAGTGCTGGCGGATGACTTTAATTTCGCCGCTAAGCTGGTAGCCCGGTCAGATTATTGGTCAGCCATCTATGAACCCGGTTTTGACAAACTGCGCATCTATGGGAGTTTTACCAGCCTTGGACAAAATTCAGCTCTTCCGCCTATTACAATTGGGATTGTGCAGCGCAAAACCTGGACCATGTCACCCTGGGCATCTGAGCTATTAACAATCATCAAAAACGTGGCAAAACCTTGGATCATTTGATCCCGGATTATTATTGGTTGCTTACTGTCCGGAAGCCAATGTGATTAGTCGACAGACCCGTCTCCTGCGGCTGACGTGCTGAAGCCCTGTAGCGACGGCAATAATTGGGCGCACATAAGAATGATCCACCTTTAATGGCGTGTACCGGTTCACCATTTGCATCCTGATAGATTGTATCCGTCCACTCCCAGACATTTCCGATCATGTCATAGAGCCCGGATTGATTAGGCGCGTAACATCCAACCGGTGCGCGAAAATCATAACCATCTTGTTTAGTGTTTTCGATCGGGAAAGCCCCTTGCCATGTATTCGCACCGTCTGGCCCCTGATCAGCAGCGGCCGCATATTCCCATTCAGCCTCGGTCGGAAGACGGCGCCCCATCCATGCGGCATAAGCCTTGGCGTCATTAAGGCTAATTTGAACTACAGGCTCATTATCACGACCTTTGATGGAACTACCCGGGCCTTCAGGATTTTGCCAGTTCGCGCCCTCGACAAAACGCCACCAACTTGGCTGCGCTGCGTTTGGCACTGAAAACACAGCCCCGCCTGCTTGATCAAAACCCGGCTGTATTCTTTCGGCGTCGGTCACATAGTTTGTAGCTTCTACAAAAGCGGCGAACTGAACATTCGTAACTTCAGTTATGTCTATATTAAAAGCCTCAACTGATTGAGAACGCGCGGGCCTTTCTTCGCGGTAAGCCTCATCACTTCCCATAACGAAGCTTCCCGAAGCCATGTCCACCGTCTTAACCGGAGGCGTTACGCACTGAGCCGTTTCCGACGTTATCGTCTCAGGGTTGCCACAGGAATGCAGGCCCAAAATAATCAATATAATCAGTCTGTTAAAGCGCAATTTTACAATACCTCAGACGACCCGATACTAAAGCTGGCATGGCATTTATGTTTCTTGAAATATCAGAGTCATACAATTTATCTCGGCATTATCCAGATTGGCGAACTCCATACTCGGTCTTGAATAGTTTTCTTCATGCCTGGATTAGGCGCTGTGCCATTTCTTACGGCATCCCAACTACTCCAACGACATTTCGGATTTTCCAAAGCCCTGACGTAGTAGGCAGCCTTTTGCCCTTGTTGAAAGCTAGGGTCCTGCCAAACCGTCTTGAGTTCCGCCGCACCTGTTTCATCATTCGTAGCGCAGTTTGATAAATCCACACGTGCACCGTTATCGGGACATCGGTTAGTCGCTGGATCTGGTGCCGCGCCGCCTGCGCAGGCCACATCATAAATAGTTTCCATGTTTTGATCTCCATCAGACCAAACTTTGATAACCTGCATACGCTGCAAAGGCGTTCCCTGAGGGTCTTTCATAGCCCACAAAATGAAGTCTGGGGATTCATCTCCGGCGTTAAGATTTCCGCCCATGGGAACACCATCTGCGTAAGCTTTTGCCAACATGTCGGGCGCGGCCAAAACCCCGTCTTCATAATTTCCCGCAAACATACGAACCTTTAGGCGTGGGCCCGATGTCGCAAATGTTTCTTTACGGCGCATGGCATCAAAAATATGCTCACGCGTATTGGCTTCCGCCCAGACGCCTGCCAACCCAGACGCGCCATATTGTGCGGTGGAGATAAAATCCAAAGCCGCGCCGCTACCTTCGCCATTCCACTCCATTGCACCAGCCGGCGGAATGGATCCTCGTTGATCTTTGTCTGTATCATGTGAGAATTTTCCGAAATGCTCTTCTTCTGATAAAGATGGGCCGCTGACATGGGTATCAGAGGAGCCTATAAAACCGAACGCGTATGGGTTTCCGCCGGTCTGTTCTTCCATCCTCATTCCAATAGCCAGAGATTGGCGCACGAAACTTCCCGGAACCTTTTCGCTCTCATTAGCCATTCCGACCAGAATTTCATATAATTCATGATCAGCAAATTCATCCTCCGGCGATAAAAGCGGATGAGTTTCAGAAGTGCCTTTTACCTGCGTCATCTCCACTATCGGTTCATTCGTCATACGGTTAATGGCGTATTCTTGCGTTAATGGAGAGCCATCCGTCATGGTAGTTGCAAACATCTGTCCGTTTGATGCATTGGAATTGTGAGGAATGGCAATCACATCAACGCCATCGGCGCGCTGTCCATTCATCCACTCCCAAAGGTCTTCTGGATTAGTAGAGTCCAAGGTTGCAAATAATCGTTTCGGAGCCTTGTCTTTAAAAACCACATTTCTGTGAAGGTTCGTGGCCCCTAAATTATCTTCAATCTCGCCAACAACATTCATTTGCGTATATTCATAAGCAGCGAAAGTCGTGAACACACCTGGCTCGTAATGTTTTTCAGCCGCATTGACGTTAAACGCCCAGGCACTATCAATAAATTCACGATCATAAATGTCTTCTATAGGCTCTCCAGTCACAATTGTTGTGCCAATAGCCAGAAATGCATTCATGCGGTCATCCGTTGAACCTCCCCAAAGACCAAATATTGATTTAGCAGTTTCTGTTTCAGATAATGGATCTTGACTAGTCTGCGGGTCTAGCGCTGCGACCACGCCCATATATTCTCCGTGATCTGTGACTCCGTAAAAATCAAGCGGCGAGCCAGACAGCTTGATTTGAGTTCCTGCCCCATTATCAATCGCCTCACCTTTGGCAAAGCGATATGAGTCATCTGCTGTTGTTCGCGTCCCTGTAATATAGGCATCGAAGGAGTTTTTTGTATGGACATGGAGGTCACCAAAATAGGCGTTCTTTGTTGCATTTTCTGTAATTTTAACAGGTGCGCGGTCCCTATATTCCATTTCGTACATGACACGTTCCTGCTTGCCCGAACATGCTACCAAGGTCACAAGCGACACACATATCATAAAATTTTTCATACTATCTCCCCTATCGACCTTTCCATTGCGGCGGCCGTTTTTAATAAATGCGTTGGTATCTTCCATCGCACCCTTCAAGGCTTTCCGAGCAACGTACGGAAAGTCAGGTGAAAGGCAATTATTTTTTCGTAAAACTCAAATTCAGGATGGAATAATGATACTCAAATAGGCCGGATGACCCTGATAATTCTGAATAGAAACAACGTTGACACGTATAGTCAACGCATACCCTGGCAATAAAATAGCCGCGCTTTCATTACGTGTAATCCCACCGGATTCTTTTATACGATCCATTAGCACTCGAATTGAAGACCGGAAGCTTACCCGCATTTTTTCCAGCAGTTCTTCATCCAACTTGCCGACTTGTTTAGCAAGCCACGCACGGAAATATCGATTATGGCGCGACACGCTCATATCTTCCGAAAACAAAAATGCCGGTTCAGGCGTAGCGCTTAAAACGCAGCGAACTTCACTGCCTTCCATGGCAAGACGCTCCTGGCTTTGTGTTAGGGATTCTGCCAGCCAAGCCACAGTATGACGCCGAAGAAACGCAGTTCGATTACCCTCCCCATCTGGATGGGTGTAATATTCATGTACAACTTGATTAAGTTTTATGCCGCGAGCTTTTGCTTCAGCTTCCAACACGGCCCAGTAGGTGTCTTCGAGGCGAATGCAATAGCGTTTGCCTTTATATTGTACGATCCTAGGCGTTAGAGGGTCTCCACCAACAACTTCGTTGACCGAACCAAGATTAATATCAACATGCTTCATCATCTTTCGCGTAGCCCCTCATAGCGCGCTTTATTCACCGGCTTCATCAAATATTGCAGGATCGTTTTTTCACCTGTGATAATGTCAACACTCGCTACCATTCCCGGCGTGATTGGGAGAGCTTCATTATCTTTTTTGAAATTGCTGGCATCTGCCAGAATATCGATGGGAAAGTAGTTCTCTCCGGTAATTTCATCCATCAGGCTATCTGCGCCGATGCGTTCGACGTAACCCTCAAGTCCGCCATAAATCGAGTAATCATAGGCCGTGATAGTTACGCGTGCTTTTTGCTGAGTTGATAAAAAGGCAATGTCTTTTGGCCGAATACGGGCTTCAATCTGAAGTGTATCCCCAAAAGGAACAATTTCCACCATATCATCACCCGGCCTCACCACACCTCCTAGCGTTGTGACGTGAAGTGCATTCACAATTCCATCGACTGGAGAACGCAAACCTGCACGCTCAACACGATCCCCAGCAGATTTTGAACTGGCTTCAATAACAGATAGAGTCCCGCGAGTTTCGGTTAGCTCTGACTGTGCGGCTTCACGAAATTCTGACCGCGCTTGATTAATCATGGATTCGGCTTCCTGGATCGAGGCTTGCGCGCGGCGCTGACTGGACCGCGCTATATCGCGCTCACCTTCCAGACCGCTTATCTGCTTCCTCAGCTGGATCATTTCAGCCTCGGGAACCAAGTCAGATACCCGTTGGTTAACGGCAAGTTCGTCACGTGAATGCCCTATTTCGGTCTCAAGTCGGCGTTCTGTAGCCAGCAGCTCTTCATATTCCTGTCGACGCTGCTCTCTTTGCGCTCGCATGGTACGAATTTTATTATTAAGCGTTGATCGACGCGCTGTGAAAAGCTTTCGTTCACTGGCAACAATTTCAGGGAAGTTCTCCACAAATCCCTCAGGAAACACAATCGTTGACTTACCTGCCAATTCCGCTTCAAGCCGCGCAATTTTCCCGCCTAATGACGCCTTTTGAGCATTGACCTCTTCAAGGCTGGCCGAAAACATGGTGTCGTCAATATTGACCAGTAATTGTCCCTTCTCAACACGCTGCCCTTCACTCACATGAATGGCTGCTACGATTCCGCCCTCAAGGCTTTGAACAATTTGGATGCGGGATGAAGGCACAATCCGCCCTTGTCCGCGCGTAACTTCCTCAACCTCAGACGAATGCGCCCAAGCGATAAAGGCCGCTATCAGACTGAGACCAGCAACAATGAACATCCATGACAACAGGTTGCGCGGTGGCCGCGTCGCATATACTGGATTGCTCCGAAAATCTGCATCTGTCCAGCGAGGCGAACTCATGTTTCACCGCCCAGCGGCATTACCGGCCGTTTTATAGAAAGAACATGCCCTTTACTTTCCGATGATGGCTGTGCCTGCGACTGCAAGAGCTTCAAAACCTGATCTTTTGGACCGTAAGCCATAATCCGCCCGTTATCGACCAGCATGATCTTATCAACGATCGACAACAACGAGTGCCTATGAGTCGAAACGATCAATGTTTTACCTTTGGTCGCCATATCCAGGCGATCCATAAACAGGCGTTCACTTGTCGTATCCATTGCCGAGGTAGGCTCATCAAGTAACAATATTTCCGGATCACGAATTAAGGCCCGAGCAAGCGCTACAAACTGGCGCTGCCCACCAGAAAGAAACTTGCCTCCCTCGCCGACCGGCATGCCATAGCCTAGCGGGTGTGCGTCTATAAAGGTTGAGGCACCGCTTAGCTCAGCAGCTTTGACAATGTCCTCATCCGTTGCGTGCGGGAATCCAAAAGCGATGTTTTCTCGAACGCTGCCCGAAAATAAAAGAATATCCTGCTGAACAAACCCGACAGAACGCCGTAAATCAGATGTATGAAGCTGGCTGGTATTGATGCCGTCAATGGAAACGGACCCATCAGCTGGACGATATAAACCGGCTATAATCTGAGCGATAGTACTTTTACCTGCGCCAACCTTACCAATAATGCCAATTCGTTCGCCTGCGCGTATTTTAAACGACAAGTCCGTAATAGCCGGGCTTAATGTGTTAGGATAAGCAAACGAAACTTTGTCAAACTCAATATCACCCTTTGAGATCGTCCGCGATAATTCCAGTGCAGCCTCTGAGTTTTCAGGTTCCGTCGCCATGATGTCGTTAAGATTTTTCAATGAAACCAAAGATTGCTGCAAACGGGACAAGGTACCTGCAACTGTGCCGAGCGGCGCAACTGCGCGGCTTGCCAACATGACTGTTGCAATGATACCCCCCATGGAAATATCCCCCTGATCGAACAGATAAGTTCCATAAATAATCAATCCAACAGTTACTGCCTGCTGCACAACCAAAGTAAAATTGATCATGTTCAGAGAATAACCCCGAACTTTTTCCGTTGATCTCGCGGTCTTTGCGACAAGTTTCTGCCACCGGTTCAGGAACACATCTTCGGCGTTCAAAGTTTTAATGGTATCGAGTCCATTAATCGTCTCGATCAGCAATCCGTGTTTCATCGCGGCTTCTTCTTGAACCGCGCGAACATTCCGCATCATAAAGGGCTGTATAATCAAGCCAAAGATCAAAACCACGACAACAGCTGCGGCTGGAATATAGGCCAATGGGCCGCCCACTGCATGAATCACAAATAAGAATAGTGACACAAAAATTATATCGATCACGGCTAATATAGTGGCGGATGAGAAAAACTCTCTGACAGTCTCAAAATCTCGCAGGCGATTAGCGAACTCACCAGAACGCAATGGTTTATCAGCCATTTTCATATGCAAAACGTGATCAAATATTTTTGAAGCAAGTTTCACATCCGCCCATCGACCGGTTGAGTCTATAATTGCGCCCCTTAGAGCCCTGAAAATCAAATCAAAAATCAGAACGATACCCATACCAACGGCCAAAACCCAAAGCGTCGAAAAAGCAGAGTTTGGTAGCACTCTGTCATAAACATTCAGAGTGAATAGAGGCGCCGCTATGGCGAGCATATTAACGAGCACAGAAGCTAGTACGACTTTACTATACTCACCCTTAAGTTCGCTGATAACACTCCAAAACCATCCGCGCTTGCTCTTTGAAGAGCGCAGTGATGTATGTTTTGAACTATCCGTAGGGATGAGCTCAATACCGTGACCTATAAGCTGTTTGGCAGCATCCGCCTTGGCCATCTTCACAAGATCTGTGTGTCCAGGTACAAATAATGTAACAGTGTCAGCATCTATAGCATGAATTACCCAAGCACCCCGACCGGTGGTTAAAGCAATACAAGGCAGCACATGTCGGCCCAATCCCTCTATCTTGCAATCAAACGCCCCAGAACTAAGACCCGCTTTCTTAGCTAATGACTGTATATGAGCGGGTGATATTTGCTCTCCAACCAGCGCCAATCCATCGGTAAGACCATGAGAAGGTAAATTGATATAATGATGTTGGGCAATATGCCGAAAGCAATCCAATAAAGGGTCATTGTGAACTGATACGTAAGATGGGGCCGCCAGATTCGCATCCTGAGTCTGCAAATCCGACGACCCTGCGGGGAAATCCTCTTTAATAGGCGGAATTGCTAACTCCGTGTCCATTTTTTCAACTTTTGCCAAGGCGCCCACCAAACAAAAGCCTTCAGGCTTTCAACAGAAACAACGTTCCATCCAATAAGACTGCCTGCATACTTGCATAATGAAAGGCACCAGGTGTATTGCGTTTGCTGTTAAATTCACTCAACTCAACCATTTCGATTGGGTAGCCTGCTGAAAATGGATCAGAGTCAACTACCGTCGCTTCAGATAAAACTGCCGTCGGAATTTCCGCGACTGGTTGCGGAAAAATTTCGATAGAAACATCGCTAAAAACAGTCTGTTTATAATCTGTGCCCTTTTCATAATAGATAGGCTGTGTCTCCACCTGCATAGCTGGTTGAGCCTCAGAGACCCGACCAACAAAAGAGGCTGTCATCTCTGACTTATTAGTCATCTCAGCTGAATAATCATCCCCTTCAACCAGCGCATCAATTGCCGCCATAGCGCGTTGTGCCTCCTCTGGCGTAGCCGATTTTCTGATAACTGGACGTACATCCACTTCGGCGAGATTAGTCGCTCCTTCTCCAGTGAGAACTTCGGCTACTGGCATTTGAGGCGCTGTAAAAGTCCCCATAGTATCATTATAATGCTTCGGGTACCGCCTTGGTTCAGTCTCAGCAGCCGGTGTCAAAGCCAGATTTTCAAATGCACTTAGACGTGTGTCGGCTTCACGGCGCGGCGTTAATCCAAACGCATTTAGAAGCTCACCCGTAGCGGCCAACAACCGATATTGTGCGAACATATCAGCATATCTAGCCGTAGTCAGAGAGCTTTTCGCTTGGAACAAACTCGCTTCCGCATCAAGTATATCGAGGAGCGTACGTCGCCCAATTCCGAATTCTCTTTGATAGGAATCCAGCAGGCGCGTACCCTCATCAACCTGATCCGTAAGATCCTTCACACGGCTTGCTGTTCGGTTTTTTGTCGCCCAGGCTTCTCGCACCAATCCTTCAACATTACGTTCAAGTGTCATTATTCTAGCCCGAGCTTCATCAACTCGATTGACCTGCTCTTGAACAGCAGAAGACTTAATCCCGCCGCGGAATTCATGCCGAAATCTCAGCTGTGCACGTACATCATTGCTTTCATCACGAAATCCGCCAATATGATCTCCGGCACGTCCAACAACTTCAAACAATAATTCAGGCTTCAGCTCAGCTTTGGCTTTACGATACTCTGCCCGGGCCGTGTCCAAATCGGAATTTGCAATTCGAAGAGTTGGGTTGTTCTTTCGAGCATTCCCAATGGCCTCAGCAAGCGTACGTGGCGTTTTTGCCAACACTGATGTTGGCATGGATGTTCTGCCTATATCTCGGCCCACTACGCGCCGGAAGTCCGACCCGGCAATGTCCAGCGCCTCTTCAGTTTCGTTTCGCGCAATTCTTGCGGCGCTTAATCGTTCACGGGCCTGTTGAGCATCCGCTTCGCTTTTAACACCGCCCGAGACGCCTCGCGTTATTTCGGCGACTTTTGCTTCATGAAAAGCGACATTACTATCTGAATGCTCGACCACTTCACGCAAACGCATTACATCGAGATAAGCCTGAACCACATCAAGGCTCACCAGTTCCGAGCGTTCTTTGACCCGGTGCGCCGCAGCGTCAACTCGTGTGGCCTGCTTATCTCTTTCTGAATTAATTCGGCCGAATGAAAGCAAGTTTTTTTCAAACGTTACAGAAGCCTGACGACCAAATAAAACGTCTTCGTCATTTCCCAACAGCCTAGTCGTTCGCGTACTTGCCCATTCCGGACCAATGCGAGCGTCAAGAATTACAGCCGGATTGTTTAATCGCCTGGCTTGCTCATATTCAAAGTCTATGGCCCGTCTGTTAGCCGCGGCTTCAGCAATTTCAGGATTTGATTGCAATGCAATTTCAATAGCAGTTTTAAGATCCATGGCTGAAACTGCTGATGCGCCCAGCCCTATATACATCGCCACAACAGAACCTGTTATGGATAGTTTTCTTAGTGACTTCTTGCCAGTAGTAGTCATATGTCGCCCACCTATATGTTCGGTTGCCGTCACGGCAAACCATGCCCCGTTAGCCCGCCCAAATAAGCGGCTTAACAAAAATAACTATGACCGGATTGCGCCCCGGCTTTTAGTTGCCCAATTAATTCGTCGGTATCAGAAACTAACAAACGAATCAAGTTGTTAATTAATAATTAATCAAAAACCCCATCAAATTCCGTGACTTAGGTCACGGCATACGAATATCGTGAAAAATAAATCACTGACCCTGTTACAAGATTTTTAACACCCCCACTCTATAATATAAAAAAACAATAGGGGCGAAGTGGTGACAAATCTGGCAAAGATTGCTATTAAAATATGCATGGGCATATTGAATTATATTGCTTTTTTGTGGGGTATAGGATGGCGAACGGCCCTATTTTCCATTGTAGCAGCAATCATCGCTGGAATCGCGCTTGGAGTAATTACGCAGCTGAATAACTGGCCGCCGCAATTCATAGAACAATCCGCTGGTTTAATCGGCTTACCCATTACCTTGATAGTTTTCGCAATGGTTTTCTACCGCCAATTTTCGAAATCCCGTTTATTTGAGTCGCGATCTTAAACCAATAATTTCCGAGCAATACCCGCCTCATTCCGCCTAAACTTTTAGAGGGCATAGTTAATATATCCTTGAATTAATTCAGGCCTGCATACAGCGTTATGTAGTTCCTGTCTTTGCGTGAAATTCCCACTTGCATACAAAGATAATTAATCAATAGTTAACTCAGGTTCTCGCGAACCTAGTGTAAAGCAGAAGGGGCGACTGCAATATTTTACGGGGCGTGTCCTTCATTTGCCAAACACTTTGTTTGACATAAAATGGAGAAAACTATGTTGAAAACATATATTAAAACTAAGCTTCTTATTGAAGATCTTAAAAACGATATCGATGGTGCTTCACTGATTGAATATTCAATTCTCATCGGTTTGATTGCCGCTGCTGTTGTCGCAACTGTTGTTGCAATTGGCGGTAAAGTCGGCATTTCATGGAACAACCTGAATGGTGCCTATAACCCAACTGCAGCTACACCATAAGTTAGCATCTACATCGCCGGGTCATTTTGACCCGGCCCATTCGCAATTTAAATTCGGGGGCGGAATATTATGCGAAACCTATCTATAATTATGTTTGCCATTGCATTGGTACTGGGCACCATAACAGTTTTATTCGCGCGGTCATTTATTAACAATCAACGCGCCAATCAAGTAGTCCAGGTTGTTGAACCTGAAGAAGAAATGGGCACAATTATTGTTGCAGCCCTGCCCTTACAGTTCGGCGATGAAATCACAGCTGAAAGCCTCAAATCCGTATCATGGCCAAAGGATCCGAATGTTCGGCCTGAAGGCGCATTTGAGATGATTTCAGAAATTATGACATCAGACAGGCGTGTCGCTATTCGTTCAATCGCCAAAAATGAACCCGTTGTTCAAGCAAAGCTTTCAGGGTTTGGCTATCGCGCGACATTGTCACAAGTTGTTGATCCAGACATGCGTGCCGTCGCGATCAGAGTTAATGACGTTACAGGCGTAGGCGGATTTGTCCTACCGGGTGACCGGGTTGATGTGCTCCACAGCTATCAAAATGGCAGAGAAGTCAGAGACACTATAACCAATCTTATTATAAGGGACGTTAGAGTCCTTGCCATTGATCAAATCGCTGATGAAAGTACAGAAGGTGCCGTTGTTGCTAAAGCAGCGACGCTGGAGGTCTCTCAAGAACAAGCTCAAAAGTTATCTCTATCGTCGAAAGTCGGGTCTCTTGATTTAGTATTGCGTCCTATGTTGCGTGATCAGAATGTATTGGACGAACATTCTAAAACCATCAAAGTCAAAGATCTTACGGCTGACAACGCTCTGGGCGTAAAACCCGAAGAAAAACCACAACTTACAAAACGGGCATATCGACCTGTAAAACGTAAAACGAGGACCGCAGCCAAACCAGACCCATATGGCAATATGACGGTAACGCGGGGCGTAAAATCCTCTGAAACAAAAGTTCTAAAAGAAGCCGAACAAGGCGTCAGCACAGCATTAGTCGGGGCACCCGGCTAAGGCAATGAAACGATAAATTAAAATCTTGGGGCATCCCGAACACCGGGGCAAGATAATAGAGATGGGCAGAAAAATGAAACAATTACTAAAAATGGGGTCAGTAGGACTTTTTGGCACTCTTGCCTGCGCCCTGACACCCGCATACGGACAAACGACAGTCATAAATGATCCGGCACTTAATGAGCGTATCAATCTTCGCTCTCACAGCGGACCGGTTTCGGGTGATTTAACTATCGCCACGAACCAATCACAAGTTTTGCAGTTCGACGCAAAAATCGGCCACTCGCTGATCGCCAACCCTGAAATAGCTGACATTATTCCAATGACGGATCGCAGTATCTATGTCCTTGGCAAAGAAAAGGGCACAACAACTCTTACCTTGTTTGATGAAAACAAGACATTGCTAGGTGTTTTTGGAGTCAATGTAACCCATGACCTAGCTCAGCTAAAACGCATGTTATACGAGTTAGCACCCAATGAAGACATTCAGGTACACAGCAATGCCGGCGCCATAGTTCTTAGTGGTAATGTAAGCTCTCCAAGCGTTGCACAACTTGCGTCAAACCTTGCCGCCCAACATTCACCGGGCGCTGTTATGAATACAGTACAAAGTAATGCATCTCAGCAGGTCATGCTTTCGGTTAAAATAGCCGAAGTGCAAAGGACAGCCTCCAAAGCTCTCGGGCTTTCATCTCGTACATTCTTTAATGATGGAAGAGATAGCCTGGGATTTGTATCCGGCCTATTGAACCCAGAAGCATTTGCCTCCGCGCTAGGCCGCGTTAGAGTTGGGGAGTTCGACGTCGATTTATTATTTGATGCACTAGAAGATAACGGCGTACTCACAACATTGGCAGAACCCAATCTGGTCGCAGTTTCAGGCGAAACAGCTTATTTCCTGGCGGGGGGAGAGTTCCCCATCCCAGTTAGTGAACGCGCTGAAGAAGATGGAAGAACCAACATAGGCATTGAGTTCAAGGAATTTGGTGTAAGGCTCTCCTACACACCAACGGTAATCGGAGACACGATCAATCTGGTGATTGAACCAGAAGTTAGCGCCCTTGACCCCAATAATGGCATTCGATTCAGTAATATAACCATTCCCGGCCTGGTCACTCGGCGAGCAGCAACGACTGTAGAGCTAAAAAACGGACAGAGCTTTGCTATTGCTGGCCTGCTGCAAGAATCTTTCGAAGATAGAATTCGGCAGATCCCCGGCATTAGTTCAATTCCAATTTTGGGGGCCCTGGCTCGCAGTTCATCTTATGAGCGAAAAGAAACAGAGCTTTTAATTATCGTGACGCCATACCTCGTGGAGCCGATTGAAAGCAGTGACATCGAATTACCGACTGATAATTTCCAACGCCCGAGTGACATTGATCTGTTTATTGGCGGGCAAGTTGAAATGGGAGTGCAATAATGACCACAATACGAAAATTTATGAGTAGATTTACAATGCTCATTACAGGGCTGGCTCTTTCGGCCTGCGCTACGAACCAACAACCTCTAGGGCCAAAGCATGGACAAGCCGTCCGGACTGCGCTCAACAGCCAAATCGTGGATCCAACGCCTGCAAGAGGCGCGCCTGTTTTACATCCCCAAAAGGCTCAAGCTGCTGTTGAGCGGTATGTCAACGATGAAGTTAAAAAGCATGAGGAAGCTCAAGAAATTCAACTTGTAACAGGAAACTAACAAAGGAGAAACTGACATGTGGGCGCAACTAAAGAAATTCCGGACCGACCAGGAAGGTGCGACGCTCGTCTATGTTTCTGTCATGGTTACTGTCTTGTTCGCCATGATCGGACTGGCATTAGATTTCTCTAGGTTTTACATGAGCGACAGTGAAGCTCAGGCTGCAGCAGACGCGGCGGCTCTAGCAGCTGCTACGCAGCTTGATGGAGGATCAGACTCCATCACTCGCGCAACAGCGGCAGCTATGACCACACCGCTTGTCGCTAATAGTGATCGTTTTACAAAAACAGGTTCACAGGATTCAACAGTTACAATTTCCAACATTCGGTTTCTAAGCCATCTACCTCCGAGCGACGACACTGCAATAGATGCAAGTTTTGAAACAACCGACGCCACGCAAGCCGAATACGTCGAGGTGACAACCGAAGTTTTAACACACAATAACTTCTTCTTACCTGTAATGGGAATTGCTAACAGTAAAACCCTTACGAGCACTGCAGTTGCCGGCCAAGAATCGGCCATCTGCAGAGTGACACCATTTTTTGTTTGCAACCCCGAAGAAACAGCAACGAATAAAGGATTCAACCCCCACGCCTGGAAAGGCCGTCAAATTCTTGTGAAAACGGACGGTAATAACGCCCAATGGGGGCCAGGCAATTTCGGTCTTTTAGATACACCGGAGGGCAATCAGGGCGCATCCGCGCTAGCAGAATCGATGGCCTCAACAGAAGGGCCAAATGCCTGCTTTTCTACAAATTTAGATACAAAACCCGGGCAAGTGAGCTCGCTTCGCTCGGCCCTTAACACCAGGTTTGATATATATGAACAACCCTTTTTCAACAATGACCAAGATGAAGACATTTATGCACCATCACCTAATGTCATTAAGGGAAGAATCTGGACCGGTAGTGGCGCCAATACCTGTGGCAGCTTTGACGAACCGGGTTCCCCAATTGCCATGGGATTACCACGCGACAAGAACCTAACAGGCACTGAACGGATTGGTAATGGCATGTGGGATTGTCTTGATTATTGGAATGTAAATCATCCGGGCCTTATTGCACCGTCTGGCTGCGCTAATAATTCCAATGGTATAAGCCGGTACGACATTTATCGATATGAAATAGATAACAACCTGTTACCGGATGGCACCCCTGACGCTAGCGGCGACCCAACTGAAAATGGTAGCCCGGTTTGCTACAAAGGCGATACTTCCAAAATTACAACTGATGAGAGTCAAGATCGACGAGTTTTACATTTTGCCCTGATGAACTGTATCGAACACGATCCAACGGGCAATACTGAAAAACCAGCAAAAGCATTCCTCCGAGCATTTTTAACGGAACCCGTTGGCGATGAATCAACACCTGGCGCTTCAGATTTTGAAGTATATCTCGAGATCATTGAAGTAGTTGAACCTGGTGGAGACGGCGGCGTACTCAGAGAATATGTGGAGATTGTCCGATGAAACCCCGGACATCCGTGCACAAGAAACTAACCCACGATGAATCCGGTGCAGCTCTCGTCGAGTTTAGTATTTTGCTACCTGTTCTCTTCACAGCTTTTTTTGGCATGATTGAATTTGGGCGCGTAATTTACCAAAACCACGTTGCAGAAAAAGGCGTAAAAAGCGCAGCGCGTTATCTCGCTCGTGTCATTGACGCTACGGGATGTCCTATGACCGGAGCAGATTATACAAACGCCGAAGCAGCCGCTAAAACGCTGGCCCAATATGGCGGATTTGACTCATCCGCAAAACCAGTCATCGCGAAATGGGATAACGCCTCAGATATAACAATTTCAATAAGCTGCACTGACAACAGTAGCGGTGGCTTTCGAGGCGAAGAAGACCTACCCATCATTACCGTTTCAACGACATTTCAATATCAAGACTTAGGAATGCTCAGCGTTGTAACCAATGATCCGATCAATATCACCGCTTCTCATCAAGAACTCTTCATAGGGGGATGAAATGAGAACCCTACATAAAATTGTAAAAGATGATGAAGGTGCGACCCTTGTAGAATTCACTGTAGTAGCCGCGCTCCTCTTCCTTTTGACATTTAGCATCATGGAATTTGCACTCATCCTTTATCAGTTTAACAACGCCCAAAAAGCAACCCAACTTGGGGCCAGGGCCGCATCGTCACGCGCCCTGATACCCGACCTAGACACTTATGAAGATTGCTGGGTCTCCACATCGCTAGAAGCTGGAACGGCTTGTGCTGAAGTTCAAAACTCCAGCTTTACACCAATCGTCTGCACTGGCGGAGGAACAGGTATTTGCACATCAACTGGAATGGCAGCAGTCGTCGCAGAAATGAAACGGGGCTTCCCAAAACTCAACGCTGCCGATGTTACGATCACATTCTCACCGACACAATTAGGCTATGAAGGCCGTGGCCGTCCTATTCCGGCTATAACGGTGGCTATTAATAACATTCAATATGAATATGCCGCCATTGGCGGCATCATTAAAGCTATTGATCACACCAGCACTTTCGCCAACACGCTTAACATAACGACCGCGCAAACAACTGTGATCGGTGAAGACATAAAAGGCTGATCATGAAAATATTTAAACGCAAAACAGCCGACACCAAACGATCCGTCTTATCCATCATAATGTACCCAGGATTGCGCCAATCTATAGAACAGGCACTATCTGCATTACCGACACTTGAATCTGTCGTAAAAACCACTGAAGATTCTATCAGGGATGCGGGCACTCTGGTTAATGGCAGCGCTGATATTGTTTTAATAGAAATTGACTTGAAAGACCCGCGCGCAGACGAAGCTTTGCGGAAACTTAATTCATATGTCGGGATATCTGGAACGCTGATTGTTCTAGCGATCGACCCGGAACCGGGACAGGTTCGAGACCTATTTCGCATGGGAGTGGGTGACGTTTTGGAAATATCGGCTACGTCCGATGAAATCGTAGCGTCAATTCAGTCTGTACTGGGTAAATCCGGCGCAACCAGTGGGCCACGTGTTGCCGGAAGGATTATCAGCATTATGAAATGCGGCGGAGGCGTTGGCGCGACAATGCTGGCTACAAATATGGCCCATATCATTTCCAGTCGTCGAAAAAGTGCTTCCGGCCGACTACCAAAAACTCTGGTCATTGATTTAGACGTCCAATTCGGAAATGCAGCCACTACAATAAAGGCCGAAGGTAAGGCTACACTACTGGACCTATTAAAAGCCGAAAACCGGCTTGATAGCTCGCTCATGGCCGCTGCAACGCGATCCATAACTGAAAATATGGACCTTATCTCAGCACCTCAAACAATCATCCCATTATCAGCTATGACACCTGATTTTATAGAGAAACTTTTAGGTCTTGCAGCCCAGCACTATGATTATACGTTTCTGGACTACCCTACCGCATGGTCAGGATGGACCGCAAAATCAATGGAGCTCTCAGACATCATCGTCCCTGTTCTTCAACCATCTGTTGAACACGTAACCGGAGCCAAACGCTTTTTGGAAGGTCTCGATAATTTACGCATTGAAAGATCCAAAAGCTATTTTCTGATAAATAAAATAAGCAAAGGCCTAGCGAGTAAAGACCGCATTAACACCATAAATAAGGTTACGCGACGCCCTTCCCTACAGGTTTTTGAAGACATAAAAACGCATACATCAGCCCGTGATCAAGGTGAACTCTTACACGCCGTTAACGGCAGTGCCTCTCAACTCAAAAACCTGTCCAAATGTGTAGATTCACTACTCGCGCATATGAACACGGTAGAAACAGATATTGCCCACATCTCACAACACGAAACGCGCTTTGAAAGAGAGTCAGCGAGGTAGCTATGAAGTTTAGTTTTTTTGACACCAAAAAGGCCGATGGCCCGGAACTCTCATTTGAAGGTGAACAATCTCCAGAAGAGATCATGGAAACTAACGGCACTTCAATAGCCGAACCAGCGCCGCAATTCACAGGTACGGCAGTACAAGACCTATCGTTTCACGACGCTTACCAAGAAACAGATTTTTCCCGTGAATATCTAGACCTTAAGGTCAGATTGCATCAAAAAATAATTGATAAATTAAATCTTTCTGCGCTCGACAAAATCGATCGTGTTCAGGCTAAGGAAGAGATCACTGTTATTTTAGCCGAGCTTTTAAAAGAAGAAGATCGCCCCATAAGCTCTATAGAGCGCAACAGATTAGCGGATGAAATTTTAGACGAAATGCTGGGTTTCGGGCCATTAGAGCCGCTTTTAGCTGACCCTACTGTCTCAGATATACTCGTGAACAACCCTGAAGAAGTGTTTGTGGAGCGCGCCGGCCGTCTTGAAGAAACAGATGTTCACTTCCGCGATGATGAACACCTCATGCGTATAATTGATCGCATAGTCACAGGTGTCGGACGCCGCATTGACGAGAGCACGCCTCTTGTCGACGCTCGCTTACCGGATGGCTCGCGCGTTAACGCGGTTATCCCCCCGATCACACTTGATGGGGCCTCAATATCCATCCGAAAGTTCTCAAAAATTCCTTTTGACCTCGAAAGACTGGTCGCCATTGGATCTATGACCACAGATCTGGCTAAAGTTTTAGAAGGCATCGTCAAATGCCGTATGAATATCATTGTTTCTGGCGGCACCGGAACAGGCAAAACAACCATGTTAAATGCCATGTCACGTGCCATCGGCAGTACGGAACGCATTGTCACAATAGAAGATGCAGCCGAGCTGCAATTACAACAAAAACATGTTGTTCGTATGGAAACACGCCCCGCTAACATTGAAGGCAGTGGGGAAGTCACTCAGCGCAATCTCGTCAAAAATGCTTTACGCATGCGACCTGATAGGATTGTTGTGGGCGAGGTCCGTGGCGGCGAAGCATTTGACATGCTGCAAGCCATGAATACGGGTCATGATGGCTCAATTACTACTGTTCACGCCAACACACCAAGGGATGCCGTTTCACGGCTGGAACAGATGATAGGCATGGCCGGCATGGATCTACCCATGCGATCAATACGTGGACAAATCGCAAGTGCACTTGATGTAATTGTACAAATTAAAAGATTTGCAGACGGTACGCGCCGTGTTGTTTCAGTACAGGAACTTACCGGTATGGAAGGCGAAGTAGTCACATTGCAAGAAATTTTTCGCTTTGAGCAACTTCACATAGATTCCGAAGGAAAAGTTCATGGGGAATTTATTTACACGGGCGTAAGGCCGCAATTCTTCGACAGCTTCAAGGCTAACGGCCTCACAATTCCAAACGACTTCCAACTATAGGTGAAACATGGAAAACTATGGCATATACATACTTTACGCTTTGATATTCACCTCTGTTGTTCTGATTGTTGAAGCATTGTTTCTCGCCCTGAGAAACGTCTTTTCCTCAAATAAACAGGCTAATGAGAGAATTCGCCTCATAGAAAAAACCGGTGATGACGCCATTGGCCTAACGTTATTGGATGGCATCAGTAAACGACCAAAGCTTAGCCTTCTGAATAAGCTGGATACTATGCTTTGGGCTGCAAACTTTAAAGTCAGCCCCACAGTATTTATAATTGCGAGCCTTTGCTTGGGTCTAATCGGTTATGCCATTTCGCAACTTTTAGGAATGGGGGTTTTTCGGTCTGTTATCTTTGTATTAATGAACGGAATAGTCTTGCCTTATGGATTTTTGGCTAGGCGAGCGCAAAAGCGCCGGGATCTGTTTTCTGCTCAATTAATTCCCGCCATTGATTTGGTTAGTCGCGGACTACAAGCTGGTCACCCGGCAGCCGTCGCACTCGAAATTGTTTCTAAAGAAATGCCGGACCCAATTGGGACTGAATTCGGCCTGGCAATAGATGAAATCAATTACGGACTTGACCGAAATGTCGCCCTGTCAAACATGGCACGCAGGTTCCCCAATGGAGACTTGAAATTTTTTGTATCTGCCATGGAAGTTCAGCGCGAAACAGGCGGCAACATTGTTGAGGTTTTAAATAATCTGCGTGATGCGGGATCGTAGCGGCATGAAAAAGAAAATCAAAGCTATGTCTGCTGAAGGCCGGTTCACAATGCTAATCGTCGGTGCTTTACCTCCCGTTGTTGCAGGTATTATCACATTACTGTCTCCTGATTACTACTCGCAGCATTACGACAACCCAACTTTCCTAATGATCATGATCATTCCATTTGTGCTTTATACAATCGGCATGCTCTGGATCCGAAGAATGATTAAGATCAGAATTTAGGGGCAGAACATGATAATCGCATTATATACATTAGTTTTTTGCACTGTACTCATGCTCGTGGGAGGCATTTACGCACTCATGAGGACGAAAGATCCTGTTTTGCAGCGCATGGGCACCCCTGGAAATACAGACCATGTGCTTCAAACCAGCCTGCGTAAGGAAAAAGAAAACATAAGACTGGATAAATTCTTAAAGCCATTCCAGGAAAAACTAAAAAAAGAGCAAGAGGATAACAATTTCAGTTCAGAGCGAACCAGTACCCTTCGTGCAGCAGGTTATTATGGCGAACGCGCTGGCGCGACACTCTACGCAATTCGTTTAACGCTCGCCATTTTCATGTCCATCGGACTGGCAACAGTGTTTGTTGTTTCAGGCCTTACCCTAAAGCCTATCTTTGCGACTTTGATAGTCGTCATCGTAGGAGCCATTGGATATTACGCCCCCCTGCTCTTTGTCTCCTTAAAAGCTAAAGAACGTCGTCTGCAATTTTCAGAAGGCCTTCCAGATGCATTAGATATGATCTTGATTTGCTTGGAATCGGGGCTGTCATTTCCAGCATCCCTCAAACACGTTGCCAAAGAGTTTCGGGAAGTACACCCAGTCGTCAGTGAGAATTTTGAAATCGTAAACCTTGAGTTCCAAGCAGGCCGTAAGCGCGCTGATGCGCTACGAAATCTAGCATTACGGGTTGACCTTCAAGAACTAACCTCTGTCGTAAATATGGTTAACCAATCCGAAGCTTTGGGCACAAGCCTGACCCGCGCTATTAGAGCTGCTGCACTTGACATGCGGCGTGACAGAATGTTGCGCGCAGAAGAAAAAGCAAATGCCCTACCCGTGAAAATGGCAATCCCACTAACGACCTGCATTTTCCCGACTCTATTTTGTATAATCATTGTGCCAGTTGTCATTCGCATCGTCACACTTTTACCGGGGTAATTATGAGAGTATTTTTTCAAACATCTTCAAAATTCATCATGACATGTAGCCTCTTACTATCTCTATCTGCATGCTCAACTATGTCAGCTTCAAAGCAAAATAATTATGGTAACATCACAATCGAAAGCCTGCTGGAACGTGGCCAAAAGGATTCGACAACACGTACAGTCTTGGTCAAACAAACCATCCAAAGAGCTAGCAATGACTTAAAGGAGAATAAGCCTAAATCGGCTCTTAAACATGCAAACCTTGCCTTACGTTTTAATCCCGAAAACCCAGACGCTCAGCTTATGGCTGGAAAAGCAGCACTGGCCAATCAGGACTATCAAACAGCTATTAAATATCTGAAACCACTTACGACCCAAAAGCCAGAAGGTGAAGTTTTTGAATTACTGGGGGTCAGTCAATTTTTCCAGGGTGATTACGATGCAGCGAAGCAAAACTTACGCGGCGCTTTAGAACGTGATCCAGATCTATGGCGCGCCAATGTCATTCTGGCCAGAATTGAAAACAACCAAGGTCAAACTGAACTGGCAGACAATCTGTTCGCCGAAGCTATGAATAAAACCGACAAGCAAGCATTGGTTTATGATCATCAAGGCTATGCCCTGAAAAAAAGAGGAAAACTAACGGATGCCGTGCAAGCATTTGAAACGGCTCAATCTCTTTCCAATAATGTTTACGGAAATCATGACACATACCGACTGGCTAAAGCTCAAAGCGGGGCCATAAATAGCGTAATACAAAATTCAACCTCCAGTGAATTAGGTAGATTATATCGCAGCCTGGGACGTGAAGCCCTGAATTCCGGTGATAAAATTCAGGCTATAAAATTCCTGAAAAAAGCCATGATGCATTTCCCAAAACATGATCAAGAAACCGCAGATTTAATAGGGTCTGTGCAATTGGCTTCACAGGCTAGATAGCTTGTGCTTGAGGCACTTCCATGGCCTTGGAGCGTCACTATATTGTTCGTCGTTTGGGCGGCAGCTCTTAAAGACTACAAAACCTTCACGATTCCTCACCTCTATCCACTGGTCATTTTAATGCTATGGCCATTAGGATTAGTTGCCGCACTCACCGACTTCTTCCAGCCTATTGATGTGCTCTACAGCTTTCTAACAGCCGCCATAGTGTTTATCTGTGGCTTGTTGTTTTTTGCGTTAAAAATGATGGGCGGCGGAGATGTTAAACTTCTCACGGCATTGGCCCTTTGGATTAATCTGAAAAACCTGCATATTTTTTTGTTTCTCATAGTTATGGCAGGCTTAGTTTACACTATTTGGTATGCTGGCTGGCAATATTATAAAGCACAACAAAAGACAGAGAGCGAAACCTCATCTAAGGCGCTTAAATCCGTGCGGAAAATGAAGGTGCCCTATGGACCGGCAATTGCTCTAGGTTTGACTGCTTACCTAGGGCTCATTTGGGCATAAAGCGCAGGTTCTTTCCGCTTAAAATGCGACCATCTTTTTTCAAAATTCATAGAATATTTTGGGCTAAAATCGCCATAACTGGCAGACACGATACGGTTAGAGCGATTATCCAGCACTAACTCATCACCGGCGATTTTTACAGTTAAGACCGCATGAGGCGTGCCATCCATTAATTTACCAACCACAATTCGCATATTATGCTCTTTAACACCTAGCGCGGAAAGTGTCGCGAATTTCAACAAAGCATAATCTTCGCAATCCCCCCCTCTTTCTAAAAACACGTTGGGCGCTGCCCATAAATCAGAACGGCCAAAAGCTGCATAATCGGATTTATATGAAATTTGATTTGCAAGCATATTAACTTGATCAATCATGACCATCAGCGGCTGTTGACGGGCACTTTCAATATCTCTGGCCCATCGCGACAAAGTTTCAGACTGACAAAAACTTGCGTTATTAAGACATTGAACGATTGATTGTTGATCCGCTCTTAATTGTACAGAAACGCTCGCCCAAGCTTTTACTTTGTAACTGTCAGAAAATTCTAATTCAACCGTGTTGAATATACCATGAGAATTCGGAGTAATACTGCCCGAGGCTTGAGACCGCTCCGGGTGAGACATAAAAGGTTTCGGAGCCAGTTTTGACCTCAGGTCTTTCTTGGATATTGAGGCAGGCTCAATTTCTTTGATTTCATTTTTGATAATTGGCTTTGCGACTATTCTCCGAGGTTCTGCTGAAACTTTCTCGACTGTCTCTACCAACGGAATTGCAGGCCCTTCTGAGACAACTGAAATACCCGCGACCTCCCTCGGCTTAACCGGCCCATCAAGATCATGAATCGGCACTGCAGCGGCTACAGCCAAAACCATAGCACAAACAGATATTTTCGACACCCAAAGGGCTGTATTGAGGACTGTTTTTCCCACGCGCCTAGCCTGTTTATTTTATTAAAACTAGGACGTTAGAGTTGAAATCAGCTGAAGGTTTACACTTAACTTTCAATTAAAATTGAAGCCGCTATCACGCTCAAAAAACCCTTATTAATCATAAGAAAAGCGATATCCGCATACTATTGTATGTATCCCTCGACATAGTTCAGCTTTCGAAAGCTACAAACGTAATTAATATATTATTAAGCTTACACTTAAGGCTGTTTATTGACAGGGGCGCACCATGAAACAATTTTCCGTCGAAAATTACGGCATATTAGGATCTGAACAAGAATTGGACTTTTCCAGAGGACCATTTGTTACAGGTGAGAGATTCGCACAACTTGTGTTACCGGAAAACGCTGAAGTCAACTTCACTGAAACAGGGGAACTTGTAGTTTTGGTCGACGGGGCCGAAATTCCTCTATCAGCCTTTGAAGGTGAAATTGTTGAATTAGAGCCTGCAGCAGGCTCGGAAGAAGTTTTGGTCACGCTTAGCGGCGGCGGTTCCGCCCAGCCTTTTAACCTGGGTTCAATCGGGCCTAGCATTGATATTTACGACCTACTCCCACCAACTGCGCTCGCTTTTGATTTTTTCAAAGAAGAGGATGTATTTCCATTTATTGATCAGGACGACGAACCTGAACTCATAGTCACCCCAAGCGGCACAGGAGTTTCAGAGGTTGGCCTACCGGGCGGTTCATCTGAAGGAGATGGCTCAACTGACAGTTCAGGTGCAATCAACATAGACACAGGGGGCGATAGCCTAGCATCCCTAATTATTGATGGCATCGATGTTACAAATGGCGGAACTGTTCAAGGTGAATTTGGCACACTCACAGTAACAGTCGGGCCTGATGGATCATATGAGTACACCTATGAAGTCACCGTGCCAGTTGACCATAGCGACACCGAACCCCAAACTGATATTTTCGAAGTTGTTGCTACAGATGATGATGGGGACACGGCTTCCAGCACCTTGGCTATTCAGGTTAACGATGACGCACCCGTAGCGGAAGATGACTCGGTTCAGATCAGCGATGATGGCCCTAACTCCGTCACAGGCGACGCTTCCGAAAATGACGCGCCTGGCGCTGACGGAGGAAGCATTACAGCAATCACAATAGATGGAGTTGACTATCAACCCGGTGATGAAATTCCGACGGACTACGGCACGCTCGTTATCAATAGCGATGGCACCTATACCTACACATTAGATGACAACAATCCTGACGTCACGGCACTTGGGGACGGTGAAGAATTCGTCGAGAGCGTCGAATATACACGAACGGACGGTGACGGTGATACAGACACAGCAACTGTCACTCTTG
>JAHDGM010000004.1:35845-40867 GCA_020627655.1 Hellea sp. | reverse complement strand
GTAATTACTGGCTCCGATGATGGGGTATTAATCGGCGGCCTCGGCGCTGATGACCCGGAAGTGGTCGTAGACGAAGATGATCTATCAACAGGAAGTTCGCCAGACTCAACGGCGCTAACCCAAACAGGAACTTTTGACATTGATGCTGGCGACGGGGTCAGCACTGTCACTATAGGCGGCGTAGATGTTGTTGTAGACAGTGTGTTTGTTGGCGGGCCTATTTCTATACCGACTGAAAATGGAATTCTGACGATCACGGACTTCACCCCGGAAACAACACCAGGCGGCGTTCTAATAGGCGGCAATATCGCATATGAATATGAACTGGACTCTTCTACAGATGATCACGGGCCAAATGATGATGGACCTAACGATATTGCAGAAGCTATCGAAGTTGTTCTGACCGATGAGGATGGCGATAGCACATCAGCAGATATAAACATCGTTATTACGGATGATATCCCAGAAGCTAGCCCGGAAATGATAACGCAGGGCGAAGATGATGAAAACGCCGATGTCCTTATAGATCTTACGGATAATATCACGCCCGGCGGAGACGGCGTTGACCTTGCTACAGGCATTACAAGCTCAAACCTAATGGGTGAAGGCGAACTGACCTATAATGGGGATGGCACATTTACCTATGAACCTGGACCCGGAGAACTAGGGCCAGTTACGTTCGATTATACAATTACGGATTCTGACGGCGATACGGACACAGCGACGGTCACGATTAATCTTCCACAAGATAGCATGCCCACTATTAATATAACAGGCGGCGATGAAGTTAATGAAGCCGGACTTGATGGTGGAACTAATGCCGGGGACGGATCTGCCGCAACCTCAGGCACATTTGAGATTTCGACTGGCAATGATGAACTAACCAGCCTTGTCATAAACGGCGTTGATGTCACAAGTGGCGGAACTGTGCCTGGCGATTACGGGACATTGACGGTTACTGTTGACAGTAATGGAGATTACAGCTGGTCCTATGAACTTTCCGAATCTGCCGAACACCCTACTAACCCGGGTTTTGGCACCAATGAAGGTCTTGCGGACGAATTCTCTGTAACCATCACGGATAGTGACGGAGACGAACAGACCAATAGCTTTACTGTCGATGTTATCGATGATGGTCCTGATGCTATTGATGATGGTCCGGTGACTGTCACTGAAGGGGGCGAAGATGAAACCGGCAATGTCATTACAGATAATGACATTCAAGGCGCAGACGGCGGCACAGTGACCAACATTTCCTATAACGGAACCAATTACGGCCCCGGGGAGACCATCACTACTGACAATGGAGCCATGCTCACGATCAACCAGGATGGCAGCTATACTTACACGCCTGGAGATAGTGTAGATGAAGGCCTTTCTGACAGCTTTACCTACACCCTGACGGATGGTGATGGCGATTACGATACGGCAGAAATCACATTTAACTATGAAGGCGACATCAACACGCCCGCAGCAGAAGATGTCTCCGTTTTATTGGACGAAGATGATATTTCTGGCGGTATTGGCGATATAGCGGATGGGGATGATGATCCATCCGGTGCGTCAGGTACAATTCCGCTTGATTTCGGGCTCGACGGAGCTGGCACATTAGCCTTTAGCGGTGACGGTGAAATCGTTACAGTTGGTGGCGTGGATTATACTACAAACGTATCGGCCGATGGACTGAGCGTTACGCTCAATGACGGTACAGAAGATGTTATCCAAATCACTTTAGCTGATGCTACATCTGGAAATTATAATGTCGTACTCCTTGCCAACTTAACCCATGAAGGCAGCGATCCGGGCTCAGAAGATGATCTGATCTTCGATATAGGATTTACCATCACAGATTCTGACGGATCCGTCTCAGAAGGTAGTTTTGATATAACCATTGATGACGACATCCCGGTTCTTGAAGATACAGCCATTGATCAACCCTCTGAAAATAGTGATGTGGAAATTGATATCACCTCCATCCTCGCAGAAGGTGCTGACGGCGTAGACTTAGCCAGTGGTGTCACTGGCGTTGTCACAAGTGGCAATGGGATGCTGACCTATGACGACATGGGCCTATTCACCTATGAACCCGCAGATGGCGAAACGGGAACCGTTACACTTACATTAACGGCAACAGACGGTGACGGCGATGTTGCCACAAGTGTAGTCACTATTAATCTTCTAACTGATAGCGAGCCAAGTTTAGTTATCAATGGCGCAGACAGCGTGAATGAAGCAGGTCTTGAAGACGGTACAAATGATGGTGATGGCTCACACGTCAATAGCGGCACCTTTACAATTGAAACAGGTAATGACGCTATCGCATCTCTTGTTATAGACGGCGTTGACGTCAGCGGCGGCGGAACCGTTACCGGCGAATACGGCACATTAGACGTTATGTTCGATGCCGGTACAGGTGAATATAGCTGGACCTACACATTGACTGGCCCTGTTGAGCATCCCGACCCAGGTTTTGGTACGCCAGAATATATAGCAGATATGTTCGAGGTCGTAGTAACAGATAGCGATGGCGACGAAGAAACAGCGACCCTCGCTATCGATGTTATTGACGACGGTCCAGTAGCCGAAAACGACAGCAATAGCGTTGGCGAAGACGTGCCGTTTATGGCCGAAGGTAATGTTATTGATAATGACACTTCAGGTGCTGACACTGCCTCAGTAACGGGAGTTGAATTCGGCGACCTTCAAACTGTGGGAGCCGAATTTGAAACAGATTACGGCACTCTTACAATTAATGCTGATGGCAGTTATGAATATGTTTTGGATACAGTAGATCCTGACAATGTCGCCCTGGTTCAAAGTCTTGGTGAAGGCGAAACCCTAACCGAAGTCATCACTTACACACTGACTGATGGTGATGACGATTTTGATACCGCTACACTGACAATTACAATTGTCGGAGCTGATGATGGGGTCACTATTAATGGTCTTGCCGGCGACGAACCTGAAGTCGTTGTCGATGAAGATGATCTGGACAATGGTTCTACCCCTGATAGCCTGTCTCTGACCCAAACAGGAAGTTTTGATGTAGACGCACCGGACGGCGTTGACGACGTCATCTTGGGCGGTACAAATATCATTATTGATGGTGTTTATCAGGGTGATGGCACCACAGTCGATACCCCGCTTGGCGTGGCTACAATCACAGGGTTTACACCGATCACAGCCCCGGACGGAACAGTCATTGGCGGCACATTTAACTATAGCTACGAACTGGAAACAGATGGCAATCATCCCAATGCGGATGGTGAGAATGATCTCTTTGAAACATTGGAACTCACCGTCACAGACGTTGATGGCGACAGCGCAAGCGGTGAACTGAACATACAAATCATTGATGATATTCCGGATGCCCTGGATGATGGCCCTGTGACTGTGACTGAAGGCGGAGCCGCTGAAACAGGCAATGTCATCACGGAAAATGATGTGCAGGGCGCAGACGGCGCAACCGTAACAACGGTCTCTTACAATGGGACTAATTACGGCCCTGGAGATAGCATCACCACAGATAATGGCGGCGTGCTAACCATTGCCGCAAACGGCAATTATAGCTACACACCCGGCGACAGTGTTAATAGTGGTTTGTCAGACGTCTTCACATATACATTAACTGATGGTGACGGAGATCAAGACACCGCGACTTTAACATTTAACTATGACGGCGATGTCAATATACCATCCGCAACCGGCGCAAGCGCTGCCGCAGATGAAGACGATCTTGCTGGCATCGGCAATAATGATGATGCCAGTGGTGATGATGATCAAAGCCTGACTGGAACACTCGGTTTTGATTTTGGTCTGGATGGCGGAGGAACGGTTCTGTTTTCAGATACAGACCCAGTCACCATAAACGGCATTACATATTCGTTTAATGTTGCGGCTGATGGCCTTTCTGTGACCGTCAATGATGGTTCTCAGGATGTGTTACAAGTCACTTTGGATGACAATACGTCAGGTAGTTATACCGTTGTCCTGCTAGCTCCCCTCACCCATGAAGGTAGCACGCCGGGCGAAGAGGATAATATCTTATTCGCGTTCAATTATACTGTGACAGATTCTGACAGTTCTGAAGCTTATGACACCTTAGATATCTCTATAGATGACGATATCCCTGTTGCCATGAATGAGTCCTCACAGAATGTTGCCGAGGGTGCCTCCGTCAACGGAACACTCGATTTTGCGCAAGGGGCTGACGGCGCTACTGTGACAGCAATCGATGGTGTTACGCTTATTTTTGGTATGGATGGATATTCTCAATCCATAGATATCGGGGACGGCACTATTCGGGTCATGGCCGATGGCTCTTATGAATTTACAGCAGATGCATCTGTGCCAGGAGCAACAGGCGCAGCAAGTGCAAACTTCACGGTCACTGATAGCGATGGCGATACAGATACTGCGAATATTAGCTTTGTCATCACTGATGCGAACACGCCTACAGGAGGCGAGAGCCATGCTGCCCTTGATGATGACGGCCTGGATGGTAATAATGCAGCAATTGACACAGCCGACCTCAATACAGACTTTGGTGATAGCGGATTAGGTCTTGGCGACGAATCCTTATTTGTCGGTACCCTGGATGTTGACTTTGGCGCCGATGGTGCTGGTAGTGTCGATTTTGCGGCAATGCACAACCAAACAGGAACTGTAGGTACAGAAACTGTTACCTATCACTGGGACGCTGGAACTACACTCACAGCCACAATTACGGGCGGCGACAGAGATATGACAGAGCTGTTCACTGTCACGGTAACTGACCCCACCACGGGCGATTATGAAGTCAGCCTCTCAACCAATGTCCTACATGCTGATGATGGCAATAATGATGAGAATATATCCGATCCAACAGCGTCCCTGACTTTCACTGTCACGGATTCCGATGGGTCAATGGATGACGGAATCCTCGTTGTTACCTTTGATGACGATATACCGACTACAACGGATGCGGCTGTAGATCAGGCGACAGAGAACTCCCCTGTTGAAGTTGACCTGACGGGAAGCATT
>JAHDGM010000004.1:0-35745 GCA_020627655.1 Hellea sp. | reverse complement strand
CGACGTCGCCTTCACAGTCACAGACAGTGACGGCACTGAAGCTGATGGAACTTTCAACGTCACCGTTCTGGACGATATACCAACCGCAGTTGATGATGCGCTGACTACTATTGAAGGCGCTACGGCGACTATGGGGAATGTGATCACGGATGCTACTACAGGTGATGCCGCAGGTGCCGATGGCGCTTCTGTCACAGCAATCGAATATGACGGGATGACCTACACACCAGGTGACACCATCAACACGCCCAACGGAACCATGGTGATTAACGCCAATGGCAGCTACACCTATACACCAAACGATTCTGTCAATGATGAGGTCACGGATACGTTTACCTATACCCTCACAGACGGTGATGGCGATCAGGACACAGCTGATCTGGTTGTCACTTTTGACGGTGATGCCAATATACCTACAGCCGGGCCAAGCACAGCCAACATTGATGATGATGGCATAGCGGGCAGCAATCCCGCCCCGACAGCAGACGATCTGGATGCCAATATTGGTGACCTGGATGGAGCGCTTAGCAGCGAAGCCAGCTTTAGCGGCGTGTTAAACGGTTCTGTCGGTCTCGATAACCCTGGTACATTCGACTTTGCAGCAATGAACCTCGCTGCAAACAGCACTGCCACAGTCGGGCAGGAAACAGTCAGCTATAGCTGGGTCGGAACAACTCTTACTGCGACAATCACTAGTGGTGATCGAGCTGGTGACCCCTTATTCACGGTTGAGATCACCGATACAGCCACAGGTGCCTATACGGTTACACTTCTGACCAATGTTCTGCATGATGAAGCCAATAACGGCGAGACAGGTGATCTGGTTATTCCCCTCACCTATACAGTCACAGATAGTGATAACTCAACTGAATCATCAACCCTGACCATCACCTTCGATGATGATATGCCAACACTCGGCACCATGGCTTCATTACTGGTCTATAATACTGACGTCGCGCCTAACAATTATGATGAAGGTAGCACCAGCCTAGTATTTGGAGCTGATGGCGCGGCCACTATTGGCGGCATTACAATCACGCCACCTGCAATAGATGGTATTACCTATGTCTACACACCAGACGGCGATGGCATAGGCATGACTGTTACCGGACAGTCAGACGATGGCACTGACGTCTTTGCTTTTCATGTGGGCGCAGATGGAACCTATGATTTTACCTTAATCACTCCGGATGCTGGTAGTACTAATGAGATTTCTTTAAACAACCTGGCCGCAGGTAATAGTGACTTTGCAGAAACTGGCGGATTTGAACTTGAGTTCTCCAGTCCCTCAAGTGATCCAATTAATGTTTCCACGGCTGGCTTTGCTCCAGACGGGCAATGGTTCAACCCCGGTGAAACCATGCTGCTCGAGTTTTATAATGATACAGCCTTGGGCGGCAACGACACTCCGGACATGACATTAGACGTCGAAAACCTGATTAATTCGGTTTCATTCAGTGTCAATGTTCAGGGGAATTTCAACAATGAAATCGGAGATGTCGTCATCAATTATACGGCAACAAATACGATCACTGGCGAAGTGGTAACAGGTACAGCCTTAATTGATATTGAATACGATACTAATGGGGTCGCAATCTCCGCAACTGCTATAGTAGATCCGGGAATAGAATTTAATACGCTTGTTCTATCCAATGGTGATACGACTAACGGCTCTTTGTTCCGTCTTAACACACCTACAACCTCACAAAATGTTCTTCCCGAAGGCTTTGAGGCCGATTTCCAAGTCACCATAACAGATGGCGACGGAGATGTTTCAGCCACAGAAACTGTACATGTCACAGTGGATGCCAGCTCCGCACCGCCCATGACAATGCGGACAGCTGCACCTGAAGAAATGGATATGAGCGAAGCCTTATTCGCCAGCCTTGCTGATGATATGATGTTTGATCAGATTTCTGTCAATTCCGGATCCCTACGCGATATGGGCCAAATGGCTACCATAATGGCAGGCCTGATGAGCGCTGAACAGGTCTTCGCAGCAGAGCCTGAAATAGATTTCACATTTGCTGAAAACACAGCCCAAATCAGGTTTGTCGATAGTGAACAAATTCAGAGCTATGAAGCTATCGATACAGGACATGAATTTGTCATGAACAGTAATTTTGAGGCGCCTGTCTTTGAATTAGAGGAAGCTTCTCAAACATTTAACGAGGCAGGGTTTGTTGATTTTGAAGCCTTAGAACTCGAAGCATTTGAAGCCATCGAAAGTGAGAACGCTATCCTGCTTGGTGACGATCTCGATGTTGCGACCCAGAGTTCCAATGCCAATGACAACGCTATAAGTCCGGACGCAAATGCAGGTGACGTTTTGACCGTGTTTGATGATATGGCGATGGCTTTGGATCTGGACGCCATTGCAGCGCTTGGTGATAGTGTTTTTGGCGACATCTCCATTGATCAACTACTTGAACAAACAGCGCAAGCCAGCCAGGCTGAAACTGGAAAAGCTCCGGAAACACCAGCGCAAGTCATCGATGGCGATGCTTTCAGCGGACCGGATGCTAGCGTCCACATATCATTCGATGATGATTACCAAATGCTGCAAATGGCAGCCCTATCAGTCTTAACATAGGAAATTACCATGAAAAAACTTGCTTTACTGTGTCTTGCATCATCCATGGCTTTGACACCAAAACTTGCCTTTGCACAGACTGTCCGCACACAGGATATATCTGTTCAGCTGCAGTCCAGTTTGGAATCCGCCAGCCCGACAGTTGTATACTTCGCCTTTGATAAAGATGAAATTTTACCAGAAGCCAAACTCATTTTGGATCAACAGGCTGCTTGGCTGAACTCCAATCCGGAAGCCAAAGTCGATCTTGCCGGTCATACAGATGCGGTTGGTAGCAATGAATATAATTATGAGCTCGCAATGAGGCGCGCAAAAGCCGTGGAGTCATACCTACTGACACATGGTGTAAATGCCGCGCAAATGCGAAGCGTTGTCAGCCAAGGGGAAAGTAACTTGGCCGTGACGACACAGAAACGCGAACGCCTGAATAGGCGCGTAAAAACCTCGGTAACAGGACTTGTGGAAATAGTTGATGCGGCGCCCCCGCCAGCGCCACAGGCCCCTCCACCTAGAGAACCGAGGTCATATGCAGAGGATAGCCCACCCTCCTGTGACGGCCGTTCGCGTACAACTTTGGCCAGCATGTCTGATTTGAAAAATTTAAGATCTGAATTACAGACCCGGCTGAACTTAGCCGCAGATGATTATCAAAACGATAAAACGATCTCTAATACGAATTACAGATTTAACCTTGTTGCTTTTACAAAAGCTGAATGCGGAAAGGCGATCGGATTTACCAAAAAATCCATAAGAGATGAACGGTCAATATCAAACTGTGATTGCTATTCGAGCCTGTTAGGTGCAGAAACGCTGTAAATCATGTATGTACAGCACCTATGGAAATCAAACCAAGACAACAGCAAGATGAAGTCTCACTAGGTGAGATAGATATAGTCTATGATATGAGCAAACCTGACTTTCAATCTCCAGAACATGATTGGATCACAAATACAGACTTGCAAGGCGTTCCGGCCGACGGCACCGTCTTGTTTCTCAATGAACTTCTTTTTGATGACAATAGTTCTGTTCTCATCAAATCATCATTGGAAGACGTGGTCCACCTGGTTGTCGATACCCCCTTGATCGAATCAGATGTTCTCAGTTCTGTAAGTACCGACGATAGCCAATCTGCGGTAATGCATCACTATTATGAATTCCCGAATGACCTTAAGGTCTATTCTGAACATAGCCTCCAATTGATCTATCTTGAAGGCTAGATAAAGCAAAACCCCAGCTTCAAGAGCTGGGGTTTTTTCGTAAAGCCCCGTTGCCCCTAGGGGTCCTTACGCGGGTTATGTGTTTTAACCATCATCAAGTTAGCGTCCCAAAAACACAATTGGCGTGACCTAGGTCACGCCAATTCGGAAAAAATGCACAATTTTGTACAATTATAGATGTTTAGAGCCTCAAATAGCTCTTAACTGCGTTCTTTTTCAATATACCTGTCCACAACCCGGCCCAATACAGTCATAGGAACTGCCCCACCTAATACCAGTGCATCATTAAATCGCTTGAAATTAAATTTATCACCAAGTTCTAGTTTGGCTTTGTCACGCAAACGGTTAATGGCAGTATGCCCGACTTTATAGCCCAAAGCCTGCCCCGGCCAAGCGCAGTAACGGTCAATTTCGCCCTGAACTTCATCATAAGAAGACCCATTATTGACTACAAACCAATTGATTGCTTGTTCTCTGCCCCAACGTTTTGCATGCAATCCCGTGTCGACCACAAGGCGGCAAGCTCGAAATGCTAATGCTTGCAGGTAACCTAACCGCCCAACGGGAAAATCGTCATAAACCCCAAGCTCATCCGCAAGCTGCTGTGCGTATAACGCCCATCCTTCAGAATATGCATTAAATGCGAGCAAAGACCGGATCAGAGGCTGTTTAAAAGTGTACTCACCCTGCCAGACATGGCCCGGTATAGCCTCATGATAAGTCAAATCCATCAACCCAAATTTATTATGCAATGCTGGTGTTCGTAAATTAATCCAGAAATGCCCGGGCTTTGTACCATCAATTGACCCTGCGCCGCCATAGGCGCCCGGCGCACCGGCCTCGACTTCAGGATTGATACGAGTAACTTCTAAAAAGCCCGGAACAAGCGTCTCAAAAGCATTCGGCATTCGTCCCCGTATATCATCAACTGTCTTGTGAATAAACGCCATGATCTCGGCGCGCCCCTCATCGCCGTCGGCAAAGTGATAACGCGGATCATCACCCAGTGCCTTCATACGCTCGCCCACACTACCCTTCGTATAGCCGATGGACTGTAAGATCGGCTCCATTCGTCCATGGAGCTCTGCTAATTCATCTATCCCCATCTGATGAATTTCATCAGCGCTCATATTCGTAGTCGTGCTCGCCCGAATGTTCCAATCATAATATTTATCCCCGTCCGGTTTTGCCCAGATACCCGCATCGGATGTCGCTTTGGATGCTTGGGCTTCAAGAACAGAGACTTGCCGTTCCATAGCGGGCCGTATTTTTTCTTCGGCCAAAACCCTGGCATCCTCGGCATAACTTCCCGGCATATCTTTAGTGTTATTGGCAAGCGCGGTAACAATGCCCCACGTTGAACTATCCCGATCAAGCGCACCTTTTAGCTGCCCCAAAGTTTTTTTCATAAGAAAGTCTGGCAGGATCACGCCCTGATCACCAAAATCACGGGTACGGTCTGTTTCTCCGTCGAGCTGATCAGCATAAGCCTTCATACGCATCAGATAGGCATCTGCATCATCGCTGTTTTCGATAGAATGCGAACTATCAAGAAAACTGGGGATTTCTACAAAAGCACCTGTGTTCTGGGCGACTGCATAGGGGCTGTTCCGATATGACCAGTTATAATTCACTTGAGCAATATCACCATAAGGAAAATCAAAGCCTTCGGCAGTGGTTTCAAATATTGTGCGCACCACATCGATATTAAGAGCGGCATCCGCATCGAGCTTTGATGTATCAACGTCACGCAAGCGTTTTAACAACGCCTTCACTTCGGTTTTGATTTTTGCCTGCCCTGAACTCGAGCGATCCGTGAGTTTTGATTTAAGGCCCTTGCGGGCTCCACTATCCAATCCGGCACTGGAGGCACTTTCAGGGTATGAGTTTAAAATGAGATTGGTCGCATCTTCCATAAGACCATCAATCGAAGCTGTATGCGACGCAGCCCCATTCGTTACGGCTTTTTCTTTACAAGATATCAGAGCACCACTTGCTGCAATGGCAGCTGTTGATTGCATCATAGAGCGGCGGGAAACTTTCATGGCATGATCCTGAGGTTATGTTTGCTGGGAGTTTTGCCATGATGGCAGCTATTTAGCAAATATGTAAAACCCCAATATCACAATTCGCACTTCTTACATTCAATCTGCAGATGCTTTTTGCTCATTACTTTTATCAACAAGAACTGCCGTTGTGATTTGCCCCAGAACATTTACGCAGCTGCGCATCATGTCTGGGATACGATCTATTCCAAATAGAATTCCCAAGCCAGTAGCCGGAACACCAATAGATTGAAGGGCTGGGGCCATAGTAACAATACTGGAGGACGGAACCGGCGCAACGGTCAAGGAGACAAGGAAGGTTGCAAAAATGATAGCCCCTGCCTCGCCTAGGGCTATTGGAACACCAAAAATATGCGCCAGAAAAACAATGGCGGCTCCTTGAAACAAAGCACTCCCAGGTCTGTACAGGGAAGCTCCCAAAGGAATCAAAAGATCAGCTGTCGTTTCAGATACACCGAGATTTTCTGTAGATTCTTTTAGGGAAACAGGTATGGCCGCAGCGGTACTCGTCGTTGAAAAGGCAACAGACATCGCTCCAAGAGTTCCGCTTAGAAACTTTTTCGGACTCATTTTTGCAATAAAAAGATTGAGGGGTAAGAATAAGAATACCATTAAAATCAGCAGGCCAATAAAAACACAAATGATAAATATTGTCAGGCTTTGCAGTAACCCCCACCCCATTTTAGCTGTCGCCGGAGCAATGAGTCCAAAAATACCAATAGGCGCAAGATATAATATCCACCAGACCATTTTGATCAAAGCTTCGCTTATATCTTCAGCCCCTGTGACCATCCGTTCGCGTTTTTCAGCTGCTAATGTCCCGGTTGCAGCCGCAAGCAAAGCCGTAAATACGATAAGCGGTAACAGAGAACCATTTGCTGCCGCTGCAAATGGATTAGCAGGCACTAGACTGACAATAAAATCCGTTATGCTTTGCAGTTCAGGAATTTTTGTGGGTTCCGCATCAGGAACTTTAACACTAGGGGCAAATTTTAGGCCCATGGTCATTACGCCCATACCAATCACAATGGCCGGAATTAATGTAACCCAATAAAAGGCGAGTGTTTTCCCTCCAATTTTCCCCAACTTGGCGGGATCGCCTAGTTTAGCTACGCTGGCAAAAATAACCGCAACAACTAACGGCAAAACAACCATCTTTATAGCATTGATAAAAAGCTTTCCTAGGGGCGCAGACTCTCTCGCTATAGTTTGAAGAATTTCATTGCCGGTCATGGATGCGCCCAAGCCCACAAGCAATCCAAGTACCAAGCCTAACGTAATTAATTTATTGAGCATGTCTCTTGCCTTAGCTTTATGATTTACAACGCTTTACAAATTCACCCGGCAGATATTCCTGAGGCTGACTGTTATGAATAACCTGTATACCATTCACGAAAAGATAAGACACGCCGCTAGATAAAACATCAGGATTTTGAAAGTCAGCATTCGCCTGAAAGCCCTCTGGATCAATAATGGCAATGTCGGCCTTGTAACCCTCCTTCAGGTATCCCCGGTCACATATTCCGAAAATATCCGCAACTAGGCCGCTACTGCGGTAAAAAAATGTTTCAACGGGCATGATCTGCTTCTTTTGAACATATTCAGTATATTTCCTGGGGTAACTGGCAAATTTCCTTGGATGTCCGGTGCTGCCATCAGAGCTAGTCATCACCCATTCCTGGCTCATGAAATTTTCAATATCCTCATTATTCATGTTAAAAGACGCAATTCGGGCATCACCTTGGCGGGCTATTTCTATAGCCATATCGACAGGCGACACGCCATTTTCTTCTGCTATCTCTCCAAGTGTCTTGTTTTGCCAATCAAATTTATCCTGCGTAATTAAAACAGCCGATGGCCCTCCGCGTTTCCGTAAATTTTCAGTGGTTTCTGATTTTATCTTTGCAGCTAGTGACACATCCTCAAGGCGGGCTAGATATTCAGCCTCAGAACCGGCTTTTACCCAACGAGGTAGCAGAGCATTGGATATTCGCGTACCTGAGGCCCGCCAGGGATATTGATCGGCTGAAATGGAAAGCCCTTCCGCTTGGGCTTTTTCAATTTTATCAATCACAGGATTACTTTTACCCCAGACATCTACGCCAAGTGCTTTGATATGGCTGATATTGGTATGAATACCCGTAGCTCGGGCAATATCTATAACCTCGTCTACGGCTGCTTCGAGACCAATATTATAAGTCGCCTCATCACGAATGTGACTATCATAAACACCGCCATGATCCGCGGTTTCCTGAGCTAGTGAAATGACTTCATCCGTATTAGAAAAACTTCCAGGCGCGTAAAACAACCCCGTCGACAAACCCAGGGCACCTGCTTCCATACCCCTCTTGATACTATCGCGCATTTCCTGCATTTCATCAGCAGTTGGGGCGCGCTTTTCACCCCCCATAACAGATTTACGCAAAGCGCCATGTCCTATAAATAATGCCGTGTTTGTTCCGAACCCCTTACGCGACAAGCCTTCAACAATCTTGGAAATATCAGGGTCACCGAAGCCATCATTACCATTGATAACTGTCGTAACACCTTGAAACTGATAATTCCAATTGGCGCGCTTATCTTTATCTTCGTCCGTAAGGTCGCTAAGGCTATGAGTGTGCGGGTCAATAAAACCCGGCAAAACATAAAGACCCGATGCGTCAATAGTCTCAATGGATTTTACAGCTTTAGCATTACGACCTACATAAACAATTTTATCGTCTTTGATAGCAACCACGAGTGACTGTGCTGCACTGTTGTCACCGACAAAAACCTGCCCGTTAGTAATCAGTATGTCTGCCTGAGTTTTTGATTGGCACGCTGACAGCAATATCAGCGATGTAAGTAAAACTAAGCGCTTCACTTATCGGCCTCATGTTTCAAAAGAAGCTTCATCATTTCCTGCGCAAACACACTAGCAGATAAATCAATAGCGCTGCGGGGCGTAGCATCGCCAACTTCATAAGTAATCGCGGAAATACCGTAAGTGTCATACATATAATTTTTCGATATCGGCTTTCCAGAGTTATGTCGGGCTTCACGCGTAAATGGGTAGACATCATCATCCAGCCGATCATCAACAGCCTTTAGCCAATCGCGCGCAAACATTGGCGGACTTGTGGGTTCATCATCGGCCTGAGTGTATAAAAGATTACGCCAAGTGGAATGAAAGTCGAGGAAGAAAGCTATATCATCTTTACCTGTTTCAAATCTTTTAAACGCATCCCTTACGGCTTGAGTTTCGGGCTGCGAAAAAGGCCCCCAATCTCGGTTGAGATCCGTACCGTCCATATTAAATCGCCAGTTTCCGTTTATGACACCGTCAGGATTGATCATAGGAATAATCAGGGCATTGAAATTTTTCAAAAACTCCTTTGACAACTCACTGTTATCCAGCACGGTTTCAGTAAACGGAATTAGAGCAAGCGCTCCCGTAACTTCTGGTGGATGTTGGCGACCAATCCAAACAACATAAGGTTTTTTCTTGTCAGGCTCAGTTTGTACTTCAAGCATGTATATTGGACGCCCTTCTCGCGATTCCCCGATTTTCGACATTGAAACATCAGGAGATTTAGCTTTTGAGACTGTCCATTTATTATGCGCGGTAGGGGTGAAAATTTCCTGCCCCGAAATGAAGAATGGGGCTTTGACTTTAGGGAAATTCAACTGAACCTCATTTTCATTTATTTTGGCAATCTGACTTTCAGATAAGAACTCCCAATTGGTTCCATCATAACTGATCTTTGGATGATATCTATGTTTTCCGTTTTCATATTTAAGCCGGACTTTGAGCGTGTCTTTTTGGAGCGGATCAATCCGAAAACCATACCACGCACTATTATTAATAGGATCACCCTTTGGATCAGTTGCCTTTTCCGGTCTGATTGTTATTTGAAAATAATCGTCGGATATAACCTTGCACGCGCTCACTCGCGCTGTCTCATGATCATCTCTTATTTCGGCCAGTTCCGTCGCACAAACTGGTTTCGAGCTAACGCGATCAAGCCTCTTAACTGTTGCCATTTGCGTCGTGCTGCAGGATGCGAGCATCAACACAGAAACTATTTTTATAGATACCAATCGCCTAGTCATTTTATCCTCACCTGTCTTTATGTCGCTGGACCAACAAGATCCAATATTTCAGCCGCGCTCCCCGCGGCCAATGTATAGCCTAAAGATCCATGCCCTGCATTAATATATAACCCTCGAGTTTTACTCTCACCTATAACGGGCGTACCAGACGGTGTCATAGGGCGTTGTCCTGTCCAATATTCCGGGGCACTATAATCGGCTATAGTGGGCCACATGCGGCGAGAAATCTCTAACAATTCCTGAGCCCGAGCTTTTGAACGTTTTTCACTAAGGTTTGCATCCATAAAACCGGCGATCCGTACTTTATCACCTAAACTCGCGACTACGAACTTATGGGTCATGTCTGTAATACTGCAAACAGGCGTATCCTTAGTCGCAGGCATTGTTAGGCTGTATCCTTGTACAGGGTGGACCGGAATGGCCCTTATGTAACGGCCAAGGACATGATTGGTATCTCCACCAAGGCATGCAATGACGGCATCACAGTCATAGCGGTTATTTTGAGTCACAACCGCCTTTATTCTGTTATTGTCAATTTCAATTTCTTTAAAGTCCTCGCCATATATCGCATAAGGACCGCTATTCTTACCATTTACCTGCAGCAAAGCGCGGCAGTAAGTCTGTGTATCCAAAGCTTCATCATCTGGATTATACACACCGCCAAAAAAACTTTCCTTCCGGTGTTTCAATGCCGGAACCAGTTCAAAGCATTGTTCCCGGTTCAATATCTCTGAATTAAACCCAAATCTAGCTTTTTCATTTTTTGATAATTGCAAGCTTTCCCAAGCTTGGTGGGAATCTACCAGTACGAGTTTACCATACCCGGTGCGTTTCAAGGCACCCTTGGGCAGCTCTGCTTCTATTTTAGCAATGATTTCGCGGCTGCGCCTTGCCAAACCCAAGCGTGTTTCAAAATTCGATTCAAACTTAGGTTTCCGGCAATTAGATAAAAATTTCAACGCCCAGGCCCAATAATGAGGACTAGCCGTCAGACCAAACTTCACTCCTGGATCCATACCCAGAAAGTAGTTTGGAATTTTGGTCAAAGTCGCGGGAGATGGCAGTGGTTCGACATAAGAATATGACAGCTGTGCCCCATTTGCTTTGCTGGCTCCGCCTGCGGGTCCCGAGTTTTTGTCTATAAGAGTTACAACGTGTCCGGCCCGCGCAAGCCAATAGGCGGTCGTAACCCCTATCACTCCGGCACCTAAAACACAGATTTTCATTAGACTTAGATTCTCATATTTGGGGTGAGTGCTCCTAGACCGCTTGCATATACAAGCGGTTGATAAGAATTATGCTTGGGCATTAACTGCCCAAGGTAGTTTTTCTAAAACTTCTTACTTACGTCAAAGTACCAGTAACGGCCTCTATTGGAGTGCAAGGAGGAGCTATATCCGGCCGAGTTATCAAACAAGGGCGGATCTTCATCGAAAATATTTCGAACCCCTACTTTAACTACGGAACCGTCAAGTGTTCCTTCATCAAAGGCATATTGACCATAAAGACCCACACGCGTGAAACTATCAATTGGGAAATTGATAGTATCGCCATCTGCATTAGTCGCAGTTACATCCGGATCAAAAACGCTTCCCACGTAACTAAGAGTAGCACCCATACGGAATTGATCCATATCCCACCGGATTGAAGCATTATATCGCCATTTAGGACGAGATTCCACTCTGATCAAATCACCAACAGATTCTGGATCTAAAAATGCGGCCCCATCATTATTCGCTCCAGTACTGGAAATAGGATCTGCTGTTAAAGGTGCTAACAAGTCTGATGCCAATTGATCATACTTTAACAGATGAGCAACATTAGCCTTGATCCGAAAATCGCCCATATTACTCGTGTCAAATCTATATTCGCCGCCAAAGTCCAAGCCTGAAACTTCTCTTTTGGCCAAATTTAGGAACTGATCATTTACAAAACGGATAGTGCCAAAGGCAGCAATATTTGTTCCGTTGGCCATATTATAAGCATCAGCGGCAGCAATCTGTTCAGCTGTAGGATCATCTCTGACGACGGCTGCATTAGATGTGCCTTGAGTACGCCGGAGATATTCGTCTAAGGCAATATGGTTACGTCTTCCGACTACCCCGACGCTATCATCCAACTGAATGTCCCAATAGTCAGCTGTTAGCGTCAAACCATCAATAAAGGAAGGCTGATAAGTGGCACCAAATGATAAGTTATCACTGGTTTCGGGCTGTAAATCCGGGTTACCAGCGGTTCTCGCGATCACTGCATCACCACCACATTCATTGTAAAATGTACAGGCCGAATAATCAATCTGACTATTGGTAAACCGTTCCACGAAAGGCTGATTAACCTGAATCAGGTTAGGTGCTCTGAACCCTTGCGACCATGCTCCGCGAAGCTGAAAATCATCATTGATAAACCAACTGCCTGCAATTCTTGGCTTAAGAACATCGCCGTCAACATCGGAATAATTTTCATATCGGGCCGCAAGCTGGAATTCCAAAGATTTCATCATTGGCTTATCCTGAACAATCGGAACGATTGCCTCAGCATAAGCTGAAAAGACACCCCGGGAAGCCTCAACGTCTGGCGTAGCACTTACGCCAGCAATGTCACTGTCAAATACTTGCCCTGTAATCGGATTAGTAAAGCCCATTGATCCATCAAGCCGAGAATCCCGGTCATCATCAATTGTTTCTTTACGGTACTCTACACCAATAGCTGTTCCGACATCATTTCCAAACAAGGTCAGCAAGTCAGGGCGAGATACACGTGCATCAAGTGTTAAAAGTGAATTTTTACTTTTCCGAGTTACATCAACGCCAAATCTCTCACCGCTATTTCCGTTACCCGTATTGCCTGAGAAAACATTATAAGCACCAGGGTCGGTTCTGGATAATTCAGCGTGTAATAGAGATCGACTGACTAATAACCCCACATCTTCAGATTCTGATTCTGAATATCCAAGCGCGGTTTCCCAATCCCAATTGCTACTTTGCCCCCTAAGGCCGAACAAACCTCGCCACTGATCCTGCTTAACATCAATAAGACGCGGCCCTAGATCAATAAATCGTGTTCGCCGAATTTGCACATCATAACCTTCATCCGGTGCATCAATACCCTGGATGCGGTTCGGGTTTGGCGATCCATCCGGCAAAGTTGTCGGGCCAAATGGATTCCAGTAATAATTAGCCGGTATGGTAAAGTTATTTGATGTACTTATGAGCGGCGGGCCAAAGAACTTCGAAGAATCAGAATTGTAATAAATGAAGTCACCAAATGCCTCGACATCTTCGCTGACGTCATGGGAAGCGGCAAAGCTAAAATTCCAACGCTTGGTATCAGGCGTGAGCTTTCTAAACTCATTCATGTTGTAACGAAGCGGGTTAATAGCAAACCCGTTTGGACCATCTATGTTATTGGCACTAGAAGTCGAAGAACCATCATCAATTTCCAAGCCTAAATCAGGATTAAACAGATAACCGGCCTGGCTTGTGCCGCCATAAATACTCGTCGGCTGAATATGGAATTGCCCGCTGCTTGTGGTTAGGCTTGTACCATCAGCAAGACGCACTCTGCGACCGCGAATAAAGTCACTACTCGTATCCGGTGTACCAACACGGAATTCTCCATATAGGCCGAAACTAGAATCATTTCTAAGACGGATGTTTCCAAAGAACGGATCATCAGGGTCTAAAAGCGCCCTTTTATCACCATCAAAAGAGTAACTGCGTTCATTTGCATCCAAACCCGTACGATCAAAGTACCCTACAGATGCAGAATATCGGGTTTCGCCAGTTTTGCTCTCTCCTCCACCATGAGCTCGAACAAGAATTTCACTTAAATCTGTCCCCTCAGAGAAGCCATAGCGGCCATTAAGTTTGAGGCCATCATAATCATCCCGTATTACGGCGTTTAACACACCTGCCACAGCATCCGATCCATAAATCGCGGATGCACCATCCCGTAATACTTCAATTCTGCCAAGACCACTTGTCGGGATCGCGTTCATATTCGTGAACTGTATCGGAACACCATTAAATGTCTGAGTTTGCGCATGAGAAACAATACGTCGCCCATTGACCAGAACCAGGGAAGTGTCAGCGCCAAGAGTCCGTAAGTTAAGCGATGCGATGTCACCCCTCGCATCATTTGATAGTTCCCGGTCCGAGTTAAAGGCAAGTTCACCTGCCTGAGGGATATTTCCAAGTAGCTCTTCAAAAGTCAGATCACCCGTCGCTTGAATATCAGTACTGTCAATGACTGTAACGGGAAGTGTTTCAGTAATCTTGGCCCCTTGAATGTGGGTACCCACAACAATAATTTCGTCTTCCTGTGTGTCTGCTGAACTTTGCGCCAAAGCAGCGCTCGACCATCCCGCAATAACCGTTGATGCCATAAGCGCTTGAATTAAATGCCGTTGCTTCATTTCTCTCCCCTTTGAAGTTCTGCCCATTATTTGGGCGTGAATCTTATATAAAATCAAATTCATATATATTGCCAAGGTATAGCTAATAGCTATACAAAGCAACACAGGGACAAATTATTTTATCTTGAATGTAATGCGGATATTTCAGCCTGAAGGAGTTCGGCAAAGTCTTTCTTATATGAAATAACAGGATCATCTGCCCGGCTCACAAGATCAACACGGATAGGACCCAAGCCCTTCACCTCATGAAACCTCAAACCGGCTTTACCACCGGAAAACGCCGTAATTTTGTCTATCACTGCTATACCTGCACCCTGCTCAACCAGCCGCTTTGCCAAGTGATAAGTTTCGGCTACGATGGAACTACCTGCTGAACCCAAATCAAAATTTCTAAGTTTATTACTCAACATTTGGCCCAATGGGCTTTTTGCGTTGAGCTGGATCAGCGGCATATCTCTTAAATCGTTTAAGTCTAATATATCTGCAGTAACTTTATGTTTTGCCGGAGACACGCAAACAAATTCCGTTTCCCCTATTCTGTGAATTTGGATACCAGGAGCCGCTATAGCTTCAAACACAATCCCAATATCGATAGTATTATTTAGAATAAGCTTTGAAACTTCGGCCGCGTGTTGTGTCTCAATCTCCACAGGTATATCTGGATGCAGTTTAGTAAACTTTGCCAACGCTTTTGGCACAGCCTGCAAACTGAATGCAGGCGTCATGGCAATTCTAAGGCGGCCCATCCCTGTTGACTTCAACATAGTCGCGTAATTTCTAAGCTCGTTGAGCTGCTCAAAAACCGGCAATATCTGCTTGAATAGCAACTCTCCCTTTTCCGTAGGAAAAAGACGACCACGTTCTCTATGAAAAAGAGAAAACCCTAATTGATCTTCAGCATGCCGCAAAACTTTACTGACGGTTGGCTGCGATACATTTAGCGAACGCGCGGCACCACTGACCGATCCAGACAAATATACCGCATGAAAAATTTCAATATGACGCAAACGCATAGCCCTGCTTATCGCAGCTAACGCTATAATTCTATAGACGAAATCCTGTCAGCTAATGACTATAGGAGCTTAATCAAAGACTTCCGCAAGGTTTTCCGCACCGATTCCTTCTTTAATCTGACGCAATTCATAATAAATTGCTGCGATGCCGGTAGCACTGATCATTGTGGTCATGGCTTGTGACAAGGCCGTAAACAAGGAATTCAAAATATAATAAGTCGGAGAGCCCCCTTCCAACATAACAGTTGTCGGATCACCAGCCAGGAGAACGAAGACACTGGCAAGCGCCCCTATAATAGCACTGAGAAAAATTAATATGATAAAAAGTAAAAGAAGCCAGCGTTTATAACCCTTTGTCAACTCCCAGCTACGCGAAATAGAGTCTGTTATGCCCTGGCCCTCAAGACTCAACACCGGCGCGGCTATTGACCAGCCTAAGGCTAGGATTATCCCCGGAATTATAAGAAGCAACATCCCTAACATTGTTCCCAATCCAACTAATATGCCCAAGCCTAAAAGTGGAAAAAAATACCGTAAAGCTACTGACATGCATTCCTTGAAAGGCGCTTTTTTACCATTAAAATCCGTAACTGCTCCGAAAATCAACGCGCCTTGAACTATAATACTTCCGACCATCGTAACAATTAATGTCAAAAACATCACGGTTAAGTAACCTGCCATGAAACCTTCATTAATCGTATCTCCATCAAACATTCCACCAGGCATCATAATTAACGGCATCAAGCCAATCAAAAACATGGGCAACCCCATGATAATCAGAGAAGCTAAAAAGAAGCTGCCAAAATTATTCTTGATTGCTCCAAAAGTTCTATTGATAACGCGCCCAACATCGAATTGTGGTTTTGGTGTCTGATAATTAATTGTGTCCGTCATATTACCCCCTAGTGCCCCCCTGCGGCTTTAGTGCTTTTAAGCATGTTAGTTTTTTGAATTCCATTAAAATTTATCCTTTTACTTCCAGAGGACGTGGCGCAGCGAGTTCAGCTTTTATCAAATTTGTCTTTACGCCTAACACCAAAAAGCAATCGCGTTTCTAGCCGCCCTCGCAAAGCCGCATAATATGCCTTAAGAAAGTCAAGATCTGCTTCTGATACGCTTTTATCCCAGTTAATTTTTTTACGAATTCTATTTGCAACATCCATGACGGTTTGTTTTTCATTGGCACGAATGACATTCTCCAGAACGTGAAGCTCATGCACGCCATATGCTTCGACCTGCTCAGGCGTAAAGACAAAGTGAGAATCAAGGTTTTCTTTCTCCGCTGCAAGATCAGAAGCCAGGAACGGTTTGGGCGCACGAACCACCCATGTGCCGGCTATTAGGTCACCTGCACGGAGGCGATCTTTATTAAAAAGCGGGAAAAAAAGGAATATCCCACTCCAGAGCAGCCCCAGTAATGCAATCCAGCCATCAACAGATTCACCACTCATTAGCAGGAATGAAAGCGGAAGGTTTATTTCGATTTCGCGCATAGCATTTCGAGCGAAGACCGCATTTGCGGTAAGCCTTGCATGCGTACGCGAAGCAACCCGTATCTTGGTTAAACGTTTGCCCGGAGTAGCACCTTTCGGCCCCATTTCGAAGAACATGTAATAAAAATTCCGAATAAAGAAATTTATCAAAATAAATATGGTAACAGCAACTTCCGGACCCGCAGATATTCCGCCTAGCACAATAATAAAAAACGCAGCTATAAGCCCAAAATTAATGATAAGCTGGTCTACAGTATAAGCTGCAATCCGCGCGCCAATGTCTGCAAGCTGAACCTGAAGATTTATACCTTCAGGCGTTATCAACCTGCGCTGATTGATCACTTGTTGTGACAGAACCTGAGCCATCAACTCTCAGCCTCAACGCGGCGCGGTCCATAAAAATATATCAACCAAACAGTCAACGTTCCAAAACCGATTGCATAACGCAACCAGTCACTTGTAATTAATTGCCGCCCAAAACCTTCAAGCAGGCCAGCGAAAAAGAGCATGATAACAACACCGGCCATCAATAGCGCGGCAGTTCCGCCGGCTTTCGAGGCAGATTCCGTTCGAGTTAACTCGCCCGGAAAGGCCACAGCCTTACCGATGTGAATACCTGCAGCACCCGCGAGTATAATTGCAAATATCTCTGTTGCGCCATGTATGATAAGCCAGCCTCCAACTTCAAAACCCAGACCTTTTTCCGAAAAAACGGCGATAAAACTACCGAGAACAAATCCATTATAGAGCAGTAAAATCGCCGTCGGGATACAAAAGGCGAATCCTAACGCAAAGCAAAACATGGCAACCTTGGAATTATGACTGAACAGGTAAGATGCAAACAGCCCCAAACCACTGGAATCTCCATCGTAATATAGGGTTTCACGAAGAGTTTCGGCGGATGCGACCGGGGTGCGCCCTGAGGCTAAGCTCTCCGGGACAAAAGTGTAAAACCAGTCAGCATTATTTGTCACTAAAACAAAAGCAATTATGGCTGCAAGAATTGTTAAAACAACGGAAACCACCGTTTCCTTCCAAAGTGTTTTTGCCGCAAGTGGCCAATCACGGAGGAAGAATGTTGCCATACGCTTACCCAGTCCATGCTGGGAGCCGTAAAGAACATAATAGGCGCGCGCTGAGAGACTTTCCAGATAAACGATCACGCCCTGATCCAGGGAAGTTGCCCTGGCTACGGAAAGTGAAGATAAAGTTGAACGGTAAAGTCGCGGCAAAGCCACAATCTGCTCATCAGTTAATGATTTTATACCCCGCCCCTCAATGGCTTTAAGAATTATTTCAAGATCACGCCAACCTTGCTCACGCTCAGTCCGGAAACGGTGGCTTTTCAAGGTGATTTGCCCAGCCATTAAATAGCCTCCCGTCGTTTCAATTCGAGGTATTTATTTAAAACCGCATTACTCATATTATCAGCATCCACATCAACAATATGCACACCCATACGCTGAAGTCTTGCAATTACGAGATCACGCTCTCGCATCAAATTCTCGGCAATAACCGCACGGGAAACATCATCAGTTTGCCGGGGTGACTTTTGTAAAATTTCTTCAAGAGCCTCATCCCGAAAAGCCACAAAGATTATGATATGCCGCCTCAAAAGACGCCCCATATTTTCAATCATCAACTCGGCATTAGTTGTATCAACAAAGTCAGTAAAAACGACGATCAGGGTTCTACGTTTTAAACTTTGCGCCAGCTGTGACAAACCAAGCGTAAAATTTGTTTCATTATGAGAGTAATCAATCGAATGAGTCAGGCGCTGCAAATGCGGAAAACTATTTGCCCCTGCAATGGGCTGACTATAAAAATAAGGCTTGTGATCAAAAGCAAAATATCCAATTCGGTCACCGATTTTCAGGCTGACATAGGCCATCAATAATGACGCATTAAGGGACCAATCCAGTTTGGTCATTCCCCGGATCGGCTCACACATGAGGTGTCCGCTATCTATTGTAAATACTATGTTATGGTTGCGCTCTGTTCGAAATTCCTTCGCCAGCAAAATACGATGACGGGCCGTTTGTTTCCAGTCTATAGCGCGCTTATCCATGCCAGGAACGAATTCCGTTAGGGCTTCAAACTCTGTACCCTCACCGCGTTCTTGTTGAATTTTTTGGCCAAATGTCGAGTCTCGAGAGAAAATCTCAATCGCTTTATCTTTAACAAGCCGTGTATTCGGAACCACAGGAATATCCAGGCTCAGTTCTTCAATCGTTTGCCGCCATATCAAACCGAGAGGACCTTGCCACCGGGTCCATAACCGCTCAATTTTACCTTCACCACGACGTTCCGTTTTCAGATCAAAAGCAGCAAGGATAGAACCATTTGCTGCTTGTCCATAAAAATGCCGAGGTTCTACAGAAAAACGATCATTTACACTCAATCGACATTGTGGCGCTCGCGGTGCATTAGCTTCACCATAATCATATCTAAACCAAACCTGTTCAGTTTCGCCAATATAGAAACTGCCCGGCGTTTTAACATGAAACTCCATTTTATCCCGTGGCGGGGAGAGAAAAACATCCAAAATGATCAAGCAGGCCAATCCGGCTATCCACGCAGCTCCTAAAGACCAAAGCGCTGGGAAAAATAAGGCAAAAACCAAGGTCACGGGTAAACCGATTGCCATCAATATAGCCGCTCTGGGCGTAGGGTAGATCATTATCTGGGCGCTTCAGTCTGCTCAATAACCTGCAATATCAACTCATCAGCCGTACGGCCTTCAATTTCCGCCGCAGGGGACAAAATTGCCCTGTGACGCAAAGCCGGAAGTGCTATAGCTTTAACATCGTCCGGTATGACAAAATCGCGTGATTTTAAGGCGGCGTAAGCGCGAGCAGCCGTTGAGATCATTGCTGCCGCACGGGGCGACGCACCCGTTTCAAATAAGGGATTATTTCGTGTTCCGCGCACCAAATCCACCACATAATTGGTAACTTCATCGGTCAGACGGACAGTTGAAACTGCTTTAACGGCTGCTTCGAGGGCTTTTTTAGTAACAACAGCCTTCACACCCAAATCAGCCGGCTTGGGTGAACCCGTACGCGAACCATGGCGGCGTACAATTTCTATCTCTTCCTCACGGCTGGGATAATCGAGTACATGTTTAAATATAAAACGATCAAGTTGAGCTTCTGGTAGCGGGTAAGTACCCTGCTGCTCGATCGGGTTTTGTGTGGCAATAACCATGAAATGGTCGCCTAACTTAAAAGCTTCACCGTCAATTGTTACTTGACGTTCCTGCATAGCTTCAAGCAGTGCGGCTTGAGTTTTAGGCGGTGTCCGATTGATTTCATCAGCCAGTAGAAGATCGCAAAAAATCGGCCCTTTAACCAAACTAAATTCATTGGTCTGAAACGAAAAAAGATTTGTGCCAAGCAAGTCCCCGGGCATAAGGTCAGGCGTAAACTGGACCCGCCCGAAGTCCATTTTTAAAACATGAGAAAAAACTTGCGCAAGAAATGTCTTTGCCGTTCCTGGAACGCCTTCAAGTAAAATATGACCCCCAGAAAACAGTGCAACCAGCATCAGGTCGACGGTATCGGCCTGCCCGATTATTGCCTTGCTAATCTCATCACGTATTGAATTAGCCATGGCTTGTACATTTTCAAGGCTCATTATCCCCCCCCTAAAATCATCTTAGTTTTCCAAAAATTTAAATCTTCTGCCAATTGCATTAACGACATATTGTCTGTCGCAGTTTCAGCGCGGTTTTGTAAATCGATAAATGAGGTAGGCAGGTTGAGCGCTATTTCGCGGCGCTCCAAAATGGTTTTAATGTCACGCGCCTGCCGACCCTCTAATTTCAAGTCTTTGACGACTTGCTTTCGGATCAGAGCAGCATAGTCTTTTGCCATATTTGGCTCACGTCCGGCAAGGCGAATGAAACGCGCGGCATTATCGGCCAATGTAAACTTCCCAAGAGCATAGTCACGCGGCACCTCCAAGGGATCTCCGAAACGTGAGAAAGCCTGCCAGGCTATAAGAAGGCCCGCAGCCAATAGACAGAGAGTGGCGGCGAGAAATGGCGGCTGTGTTAGGACCTTAATGATATTGGCCTGCCCCCCAAAGCCGTGTAAAGTAACATCAAAATCTATGCGCATCGGTTCAGCGTCGGCATCAGCAATAACACCGTTGATCAAATTCACCGCCAATCGAGCACGCCTTCTGCTATCGATACCCATAGTATTCATGAAATCGGGGTCCGACAAAATATAAGTGGAGGTGTCTTCGATTTTGACAAGAAACGCCCCCTCAGTGAAGCTGTAGATGTCTATCAGATTTTCGCCCTTAATCGTTTGCAAATTTTCAATTTTAACTTCTTCGGATATTGAACCGTGCAGATAGCTGGCAGTTTTATCATCTTCTTTATGTCGGGTGAAAGTGACATCACCAGAAAGCTCTTTTAAATCACGTTCATGATCACTCATCGGATAAGTGACATCGTTACCCCAGCCTTTTTGCACCCAGCCAGCCTTGTCTTTCATCGGCATGGTTATCCATTTGGGCATAATAATAAGTGCAGGCGTATTAAGCTCCAAATCGTCCATCTTGTCGGCCTGAAAAGGACGGGAAATAGTATAGATGCGCAAGACGGAACTATCTTCGCTTTTAACATTTTCGGTCCGCGCCATACGTATGTCGTAATCCATGTCCCCTAAAAGCCGAACCAAACCGCCAAAACCTATAGCTGAGCGGGATAAGGCATGAGCCTGCCCATTGTCTTTTTGACGCAAGTCGCCTGCATACCCCGACAAGGTCATAAGTGCCGTGAAAGAAAATATTCCTATTAGGATTAAAGAAAAAATCATCCTGGGCGTCATTAACGCCGCGACTCCAGTCCGTTTTTCACGTCCTTCCAGAGTATTCCTTATGCGTGAAGCTTTCACCATTTACGCAGCTTGCTTCCATGCAGATTTTTGTGCAAATTGAGCGTAAGCTGCTCTGCAGATCTCAAATTCTCGTTTCCCTATTTTTTCACCTCCGAAATATGATGTTTCCACAACACCACCGATAGTCGCAAAAGCTTCTCGCGTTGTCGGGGTCAAAATTTTCAAAGCAGCAATTTCACGGGAGGTTAAAGAGCGCCGAATAGTATTAGGCCGATGCATATCAATATCCTGAATGGACCGGAAAAGCAGTTCATGCACAGCCGCTTCATAACGGCCTGCAGCAGCTAAAGCATCAACCTCTTCAAGTAAAATACGAGCTTGTTCTTGATCCGGCGTGTATAGCGGGGGCGGGATGATTTCGGCGGTTTTTTTATGCTCGCGCTTAAAGCGCGTCTTATAAATCACTTTGGCTATAGCATAAAGAATTAGCCCTATTATGATGCCCAGCCCGCCAAAAAAAATGACTTTCAAGAGTGGCATGATAGTATCAATAAAACTGACTATTCCCGAAACTAATTTTTCAAACCAATCCAGCTTAGGCAATTCAGGGGCTGCCGGGAGTTCAAATTGTAACTTTTCATCCCTTTTTAGCGCACGAAACGCCTCTTCAAAATTGTTCGTATTTTTTGCAATCGCAAGGGTGGATAATATCAAAGAAACAAAAATAAAGAGGCCGCCCCGTCCCCATTTATAACGCTCACCCACATATCTCATTTAGAGAATATAACAGTAAAGTTATAGAATTCCATTTTAAAATAAGGAATAACAATCAATAACTCATTAAGTAGGGACTGCTGCAAGATGGAACGCAACCAACGAATTAATAGTTTAATATATTATTCGAAACGGTAATCATCGTTCAATGGCGCAATTTCTGCAATTTTGCTACCTGTTTGCTACCTTTTTAAAAAACATCAACTGATAATTTGATCTCTGTGAGATCCAAATTTTTACTAAAACATTGAAATAAATAACAAATTGGTGGCTCCGCAAGCAGGACTCGAACCTGCGACCCAGTGATTAACAGTCACTTGCTCTACCAACTGAGCTATTGCGGAATACCATCCATTGGATGCGCGGGGTGTTAGCAGAATTATGCCGTGAAATACAAGAGCTATTTCACACTTTTTTAGACAAAAAAAAGGAGCCCTGAGGCTCCCAAAGGTGTTAGGTGAATGGTGGGGTGCCTTCATGAAGAAGACATGTTCTTTATTAACGAATAAGGTAAATTAAAGGTTAACGCCCGTGACTTTTTTTCACATTTGATTCAGAGAGATGAATCAAGCTTTCAGCCAGGTTTTATTCAGGCGTCCAAATCGCCAATTCATTGCCTGACGGATCGGTAAAATGAAAGCGGCGCCCTCCGGGAAACCCATAAGCAGGCACAGAAATCAAGCCGCCTGCATCCACGACAGATTTTTCACTGCCTTCAAGATCATCAGAATAGAGAATGACAAGAACACCATCCGCGCAGGGTTTGCGTGCTGAATTGGCGTCCATACCGCCCTCAACACCTGAACCGTGAATGGCCACATAAGTGTCGCCCCAGTCCTGAAAGGTCCAGCCAAATGCGTTTCCATAAAATGTTTTCATGGCGGATAAATCTGTGGCCGGGAGCTCGATATAGTTGAATGCGTGGTGAGTGTTATGCATCAGACCGAAGCTTTGATAGCCGCAAGCGCCTCATCAGCACCTTCAGGATTACTGCCGCCCGCTTGAGCCATGCCCGGCTTACCACCACCGCGGCCGCCAACCTTTTCAGCCCCGGCATTAACCAGGTCCACAGCCGAATAGGTATTGGTAAGATCGGGCGTAACGGCAACAGCAACAGCAACTTTGCCCTCATTTTTGGCTACGAAAGCTACAATGCCGGATCCTATCTGCGCAATCTGTTCATTTATAATACCGCGTAAGTCTTTACCGGAAACGCCGTCCAAAACACGTCCTGAAAACTTAACGCCATTGATTTCTTCAGTCTTAGAGGCACTTCCGCCACCGCCAAGCGCCAGCTGCTTTTTAGCTTCAGCCAAGTCTTTTTCCAATTGCTTGCGTTCAGCCAGAAGCACCTTGATCCGCGCAGGTACATCCTCAGGCTTGGCTTTAAGGGTATCGGCTGATTGGCGGGTTAATCCAGCCTGGTTCTCTAAATACTGCCTGGCCTCCTCACCGGTTACGGCTTCAACCCGGCGAATACCCGCAGCAACTGCGCCTTCAGATATTATTTTAAAAAGCGCAATATCGCCCGTACGCGCAACATGCGTGCCGCCGCAAAGTTCTACCGAATAAGCCTTATCTTCGTCGCCCAGAGGCGCACCTAATGATAATACGCGAACTTCATCGCCATATTTTTCACCAAATAACGCCATAGCCCCAGCCTCAATGGCTGCATCGGGCGCCATAAGCTGCGTTCCCGCTTCAACGTTTTGTAAAATGATGTGATTAACCTGGGTTTCCACTTCAGCAAGTTCTTCGCGCGTGATCGCACCGCCGTGAGAGATATCAAAACGGATGCGGTCACCATCAACCATTTGGCCTTTTTGCGTGACGTGAGGACCAAGTATCCGGCGCAAAGCCTCATGCATAATATGCGTCGCCGAGTGATTGCGTTTTGTTTTTTGCCGGTTATCCGCATCAACTAGAAGCTCAGCTTCATCCCCTGCGGTCACGGATCCTTTTAGAGTCCCAATATGAACATGGAGGTCGCCCGCCTTTTTTTGAACATCTGTAACCGTAATTTCTGCGCCGTTATCAAACTTAACCACCCCTTTGTCACCAGCCTGACCGCCACTTTCAGCATAAAAGGGTGTGTGCCGCGTCACAAACAAGACATCTGTGTTACTGGCATTTTCCACACGCTGCCCATCAACAATCAGCGCTTCAACAGGTTCGGAACCTACAAGATTTCCATAGCCTGTAAACTCTGTTGCTCCCAGTTCCTCACGCAATGACAACCAAATATCATCTGTGCCGGCATCACCAGAACCTGACCAGTTTGCCCGGGCCATTTCCTTTTGGCGAGCCATAGCTGCATCAAATCCATCAGTATCCACAGCAATACCACGGCTACGCAGAGCATCTTGAGTTAAATCAAGCGGAAACCCAAAGGTATCATATAGCTTAAACGCTGTTTCGCCTTCCAAGACATCCCCGTCTTTAAAATTTTTCGTAGCATCTTCTAAAAGAGCTGTTCCCCGCCCTAAAGTCCGGCGAAAACGCTCTTCTTCTTGCTCAAATGTAGCCTCAATAGCCGCCTGCGCCCGGCCTAGCTCGCTATATGCATCCCCCATCTCATCAACCAAAGCAGGCACTAAGCGGTGCATCAACGGCTCTTTGGCTCCCAATATATGGGCGTGCCGCATAGCGCGCCGCATAATCCGGCGCAGCACATAGCCCCTGCCCTCATTTGATGGGGAAACGCCATCAGCCATCAAAAAGGAACAAGACCGCAAATGATCCGCAATGACACGATGAGAAAACTTGGCATCGCCTTCGGCTTTAACGCCCGTCAAATCAACGGATGCGGCAATTAAGTTCTGGAAAAGATCAATATCATAATTGTCATGCTTACCCTGGAGGATTGCCGCGATACGCTCAAGCCCCATACCTGTGTCAATGGACGGCTTTGGCAGGTTTACTCTTTCTCCGCCAAGCAGGCTTTCAAACTGCATGAAAACAAGATTCCATATCTCAATAAAACGATCCCCATCTTCATCTGGAGAGCCTGGAGGACCACCTGGTATTTTATCGCCGTGATCATAGAATATTTCAGAACAGGGGCCGCACGGACCAGTATCTCCCATAGCCCAGAAATTATCGGACGTGCCAATACGGATAATCCTATCATCCGTCAGACCGGCTATTTTCTTCCACAGATCAAATGCTGGGTCATCATCGGCATATATGGTGACCAACAGCTTGTCCTTTGGCAAACCAAAGTCTTTAGTGATCAAATTCCAAGCCATCTCAATGGCATGTTCTTTAAAATAATCCCCGAAAGAAAAATTGCCCAACATTTCAAAAAATGTGTGGTGCCTGGCTGTATACCCCACATTATCCAGGTCGTTATGTTTTCCGCCTGCCCGCACACATTTCTGGGATGTAGCGGCACGCCTATAGGGCGGCGTTTCCGCTCCCGTGAAATAATTCTTAAACTGCACCATTCCGGCATTGGTAAAGAGCAATGTAGGATCGTTATCCGGCACAAGAGGGCTTGAGGCTACGACCTCATGTTTATCATCCCCAAAATAGGATAAAAACTGCGTTCTAATATCACGAAGACTCGTCATCCGTCGGCTTTCCTTATTTTCCAGCCCCTCATATAGAAAGAGCGCCTGACAAAGCCAAGCGCTCTTTTGGTTCAAGATAAGAAATAAGCCCTGTTTAGGGAAGTAAGGGATTGATTGCCGCCCTCCATCCTCCACGAATGTGAGGACGGCAATCAGGGCTCAGGCTTATCTTAAGCCTTAACTATGAAAAAGATTAGCCGACGGAGGCGACGTCATCCTCGCCTTGATCACGATCTTCATCGTCCTTAGGCATAAGAAGTTCGTCTGAAATCAACCCCTCATTACGGCGCACATGAAGCTCAATGGCATCTGCGATATCTGGATTTTGTAGCAAGAACTGCCGAACATTTTCGCGCCCTTGCCCAATTCGCTCTTCGCCATATGAGTACCAAGATCCTGATTTTTCAACAACACCCGCTTTAACACCCAGATCAATAAGTTCTCCGGTTTTTGAGATACCTTCACCATACATGATGTCAAATTCAACCTGACGGAAAGGCGGTGCCACTTTATTTTTAACAATCTTCACACGGGTCTGATTGCCAACCACTTCGTCCCGGCTTTTTATCGCGCCGATACGGCGGATATCCAAACGAACAGAAGAATAAAACTTCAATGCATTCCCGCCTGTTGTTGTCTCCGGTGAACCATACATGACACCGATTTTGTGACGGATTTGATTGATGAAAATTACCATACAGCCAGACTTAGAAATTGATCCTGTCAATTTCCGTAAAGCCTGACTCATGAGGCGTGCTTGAAGACCTGGCAAACTATCCCCCATATCGCCTTCAAGTTCTGCCCGCGGCGTCAACGCTGCAACTGAATCGATGACCAAAATGTCAACAGCCCCAGAACGTACGAGCGTGTCTGCGATTTCAAGTCCTTGCTCACCTGTATCAGGCTGGGCAATCAGAAGCTCATTGACATCTACACCTAATTTAGCCGCATATACAGGATCCAAAGCATGTTCAGCGTCAATAAAAGCCGCTACCCCGCCCTGCTTTTGCATTTCAGCTACGCAGTGCAGAGATAATGTGGTCTTGCCGGAACTTTCCGGGCCGTAAACCTCAATAACCCGCCCTTTAGGCAGACCGCCGATACCGAGCGCAATATCCAACCCAAGAGAGCCTGTTGAAACCGCCTCTACATCTAAACTGTTTTTCTGCCCGAGGCGCATCACCGACCCTTTACCAAAGGCACGGTCAATCTGACTAAGCGCTGCATCTAGCGCAGAAGATTTATCTGCATCCATGGGGTTACCTACGACTTTTAATTTTGCCTTACTGGCCATTTCTGATCTCCAAATTAGATGACCGGAGCCCTTCGGTCACCTGTTTTATTTTGCGGCTGGAAATGGACTGCCGTGTACGTTATGTACACACTTTGTTCTCACCGCGCAAGAAAAAAGAACATAAATGGAACACTTAACCTAAAGTATTGATTTTAAACAACTTCACCAATCTGTTGCTTCACCTTTTCAGCCAATTGAATTAAGGTGAAAGGCTTGGGCAGGAAGGTCACATCTGGTTCTTCGGCTAAAAGATCCGAAAACTCTTCTTCCGCATATCCCGATATAAAGACGATTCGAGTTTCGGTTAGTTCAGGCCGCGCTTTCTTTAGCAGAGTGGGCCCGTCCATCCCCGGCATAACAACATCGGATATCATCAAATCAAAGGGGGCTTCTGCCTCTTGAATTAGCTCATAGGCCTCTTCACCGTCGCAAGCCTCAATCACATTATATCCGCGCTTACGAAGAGTTTTCGCCGCAATCACACGGACAGAAGCCTCATCCTCAACAAACAGGATATTGCCCTGCCCTGCCAGATCGGCAGGCGCTTTGGGCGGTAATTTAACGCCCTTTCGGGCCACTGGTTTTGCCTCAAGATCGGCCTCAGTATCTTCACCTGCTTCGGGGAGGTATATGGTAAATGTAGTCCCGACACCCATCTCACTATCGACGGCAAGATGCCCGCCAGACTGCTGCACAATACCGTAAACTGTGGACAGGCCCAAACCTGTTCCCTCGCCCTGCGCTTTTGTCGTGAAGAAGGGTTCAAAAATTTTACTTTTGATTTCATCAGTAATACCCGTCCCAGTATCAGCAACCGAAATGGCTACAATCTGATCTCCAGGCAATTTATCAAGCGCCGCTTTCAGACCAGCATTATCAAGACCAGACTTTGAAAAGACACGGCTTTCAATTGTAATCTGACCACCGCCCTGCTCTTTCATGGCATCCCGCGCATTCACGGCCAAATTCATTAAAACAGTATCAAACTGGCTCTTATCAACCCGGATGTCAGGCAAGTCACGACCATGGCGAATATCCAGTTTTACCTTCTCTCCTAATACCTGCTTTAGCGTGACAGCCATATCCGAAAGTGTTTCAGACACATCTAGACGCTCAGCTCGAATTGTCTGTTTGCGTGAGTAGGCCAAAAGCTTTTTTACAAGCGCCGCTGCCCGGTTGCCATTGGCGTTAATCTGCTGAAGCTCTGGGTAAGACGGATCACCAATAGGATGACGTCCCAATAGTGTATCTGTATATAGCCTAATAGCCGCGAGGAGGTTGTTAAAGTCGTGCGCGATTTCGGCCACAAGCCGTCCAACCGCTTGCATTTTTTGTGATTGAATAAGCTGATCTTCAAGCGCCTTACGTGCTGAGATATCAACAAGGTATAACCGACAAGTTTCGGAAGCGTGATCAAGACAGGCATAAACACTAACAGCCGTGCCTTCTTTTCCCTGAATTGCCGCATCTACAGGCTTATCAGGGGTTAACTCGTTTACAGGCAGTGAAAATATATCTGGACCGCTACTGTGACGCGTTATCACATCGCGAAGTGACAAGTTCCTCCACTCAGTCAGGCCGGAAAGCTTTTCAAATGCCGTGTTGGCTTCAACAATAGACGCCTTAGACAGATCAACCATATCCAAATCAACAAAGGCAAATGGCAATAAACCAGCGTCAACTGGAGTTGCATTTTCAAGGGTCTGGGAATTTTCTCCGGATGTAAGCCCTTTAAGGTCACTTGCCCCAGCATGCTCCCCGCGCTTGGTTACAGTCGAATGTCCGTGCAGCGCGATACTAGCTATATATTGCCCCGTATCCAGTATGTGCCAAGTTGCTACGAGAACTATCGGCGTAGCTATATCTTTTTGCGTAACGAGCCTTGTGTCGAAACGCACAGTGCGATTGGCCTCTTGAGGTGAAGACAGCAAAGCCTCTGGATGCTCTATAAAATCTTTAATCTGCAGCTTTGACAAAGCACCATCATATCCAGTCCATTCCCTGAATACGTCATTGGCAGACACAACCTTGCCGTCTTCATTAACAACAAGCAGCCCGATTGGGGCTTTGGAGAGTAGCGCCCCGTCTTGTGAAGGATCATAACTGTAATCAATAATTTGCCAGAATTGCTGCTGTTTATGGACGGTCACCCGAACCATAAATCGCAAAAGGTTTCCATGCTCATCAAGAAGTTCAACCTTTTCCTCTTCAAAAGCATCCTCGTCACTGATTAGGCCCAGCCGATAAAGAGCCGCGCGTGCTGCATCAGGGGCCTTCTCGAAGATTTTTTCCGGCATGGGGGGATCACCATCCGTCATATGGATGCCAAATGATTGCACAAGCTCTAGATACCCAACATTAGCTCTAACAGCCTTGCCGTTTTCGACAATCAACCCTGCATCAGCACTCCTTGCAAATACACGCTCCAAGACATGGGAAACAGGAACGCTAATACGTGTCGGACCTGTTTCCGCGGCTTTAAAGGCCTGCCGCCAAAGTAATACCATTCCAATGAAGCCAATAAAACCAAACGCGGCCCATGAGATAATTCCATATGCGCGCGAATAGTAATATCCAAGCAAAAGACTAAGAACTACCAGACATAAAAGCATGGCTTTCCATAGGCCCGCCACACCACGGGTTGTGCTCGGTTCTTCCGGGTTGATATCTCGAATCAGGGAAACCATAAGATTGTTATTCTGAATATAAACCCAAGAGTAAAATATAATCGAATTAATTTTGGCTTCCCGTAAAAGTTAGCTATTACACAGAAAGTCAAAAATTGGCAGGGAACAACGGAACATCCACATGAGTAATTCAAAAAACATTTTAGCTGCAGTCCTTATTGCCAGCACAGGCTTAATGACACTCACATTAGGGGCCTGTAAGCCTAAAAACTCTAAAACTACTGAGCAACATGCTCTGGTCGTATCAGAAAGCCAAAGACTTACAGACTGGTTTAACGACAGATTTGAAGATCAAGTTGCCCGTTCCCCAATGACACAAACCTATCTGGGGATGGATGGAAATCAGGATAAACTGGATGATGTGTCAAAAATTGCGGCAGATGAAAATGCGGCTCTTACTGACGCCTGGCTGAAAGAAATACGCACCCGATTTGATCCAGACAGATTAGACGAAGCCTCTAAACTTTCCTATCGCCTATACGAATTCGCAGCCGAAGACCAATTAGCCAGTCACGAATTTCTCGGCAATGAATATGTATTCCAACATATGAGCGGGCCTCATTCCAGTCTCCCATCATTTTTGATGAACTTTCATAGCGTCGACTCTGAAGATGATATTGAAAACTATATTGCGCGCTTAAACGGGTTTGAGGCCTATTTAGGCAACTATATTGATCGCTCAGAAGCTCAGGCACAAGCCGGGGTCTTACTGCCAAAATTTGTTTACCCAAAAATCAGGGAAGCTGCCCAGAATGTTATCAAAGGTGAGCCCTTTGATAACACTGGAACAAGCCCGCTTTGGAACGACATTACATCTAAAATCGAAGCCTTGGATAAGGTAGGAGATGAACGTAAAGCAGAGCTCAAACAATCCGCGAGACAGGCCCTCACAGGGCCCGTAAAATCTGCCTACACAACATTACTGGAAACATTTGATCGTCACGAGTCCATGGCCACAAATGATGACGGTGCCTGGAAGCTTCCCAATGGTGAAGCCTATTATCAGTCACGCCTGAAACATTACACTACAACGGATATGACAGCCGATGAAATTCATGAAATTGGCCTAAAGGAAGTTGCGAGAATACAGGGTGAAATGCGAGCTATCATGCAAGAGGTAGAATTCGAGGGCACCTTACAGGAGTTTTTCACCTACCTGCGCAATGATCCTAAATTTACATTTGAAAACACTGACGACGGTCGCGAGAAGTACATCTCTCAAGCTACTGAAATCATTGACAATATGAAAAGCCATTTGGATGATTTATTCATTACCAAACCTAAGGCAGACGTCATCGTGAAACGCGTGGAACCATTCCGTGAAGCAACGGCATTTGGAGCTTTCTACAACATGCCGGCTCTCGACGGATCCCGTCCAGGTACATATTATATAAATTTAAAAGATATGAATGAGCTTCCTATTTATCAAATGCAAGCGCTGGCTTATCATGAAGGCATTCCCGGTCACCACATGCAAATTGCTATTGGCATGGAGCTGGAAGACCTCCCGCGATTTAGAACGCTTGGGAGCCATACACCCTATGTTGAAGGCTGGGCTTTATACTCAGAAAGCCTACCAAAAGAGCTGGGGCTTTATACAGATCCTTACCAGGACTTTGGGCGCCTCTCTATGGAAATATTTCGCGCCGCACGTCTTGTGCTTGATACTGGCATTCATTCCAAAAAATGGACACGGGAACAGGCCGTCAAATATATGATGGAAAACACTGCCAATTCGGAAGGCGACATCCGCGCCGAAATAGACCGGTATATTGTCTGGCCTGGTCAAGCCACTGCCTACAAAGTCGGAATGATCAAAATACAAGAACTTCGCTCAAAAGCTGAAGGTGCATTAGGTGACGATTTTGACATTCGAGAGTTTCACGATGTTATACTCGCCAATGGATCTGTACCGCTCACAGTTTTAGAAGAACTCGTCGATCAATGGATTGAATCAAAGTCATAGATTCGTGATCTAAACACGAAAGCTGCTATTCTTACGGACTCCTCTGGCAATTTGTCGTTTTCCGTTTAAGTTATGCCCAAAATTATTGATCCATGGAGACTATAATGCGCACCTACCTTCTAATCACAGCGGCCTTTCTTACTTTGACAGCCTGTAAAGCTAAAACAACTGACAACTCAACAACTTCGAGATCATCAAGTATCACAACTGAAACACAGCAAGATATCAATGCTACCCTTGATGAGTGGTTTGATGCCAAATTCATGGAATCTGTAGAACGCAGCCCTATGGCGCTGGCTCAAATAGGTATTAAGAAACGTATGGATGAGTGGGATGATTTCTCCCGCGCAGGTGCCGAAGATGATCTAAAGTACGCAAAAGGCGTTCTGTCTGATCTACGCGCCAATTTTGACCGAGATAAACTGGATGTGTCACATCAACTTTCATACGATCTTTTTGTCAAAAGTCTGGAACGGCAAATCGAAGATGATCAATGGTGGGATTATGGATATCCCTTTAATCAAATGTTCGGTGCGCAGTCTCGTATCCCAACTTTTATGAAGAACCAACACCGGATCGACAATCTTGATGACGCTAAAGCATATATTGCTCGACTACAGGGCATCAAGGGCATGATGGATACAATTCTAGCGAACTCCAATGCCAGCGCGGAAAAAGACATTATGCCGCCAAAATTTGTCTATGACCATGTAATCCGAGATAGCGGCAACATCATCAAAGGGGCTCCATTTGACGATTCCGGGAAACCCAATCTGCTTTTATCCGACTTCATGGAAAAAATTGAAAAATTAGATATATCACAGGCAGAAAAAGATGATTTGGTTGACCAGGCAAAGACTGCCTTACTAGAGTCAGTGGGACCGGCTTATACTCAGCTTATCGCCACCATGAAATCACAACAGGCCAAAGCAAGTACTGATGACGGAGCCTGGAAGCTGCCTGATGGCAATGCTTATTACGCCCATCGGTTAAAACGTATGACCACAACAGATATGAGTGCCAAGGAAATTCATGATCTTGGCCTGTCTGAAGTTGCCCGGATTCACGGCGAAATGCGCGACATCATGAAAAAAGTTGAGTTTAAAGGCACCCTGCAGGAATTTTTTGAATTCCTTCGTACTGACCCTCAGTTTTACTATGCAGACAGCGATGAGGGACGAGCCGCCTATCTTGCTGACGCCACTGACATGATTGACACCATGAAGGCTCGTATGGATGATTATTTCCTAGTCAAGCCCAAGGCCGATCTGGAAGTTCGGCGTGTCGAAGCTTTCAGAGAAAAATCTGCGGGCAAGGCGTTCTATAATCGCCCGGCTTTGGACGGAACCCGCCCCGGTATTTATTACGCCAATTTGTATAAAATCACCGATATGCCCACTTATCAAATGGAAGCGCTTGCTTATCACGAAGGCATTCCCGGTCACCACATGCAATTCGCACTGACACAGGAAATGGATATTCCTAAATTTCAGCGCTTTGGGAGCGCCACAGCTCATACTGAAGGCTGGGGTTTATATTCTGAGTACCTACCGAAGGAAATGGGTTTTTACGAAGATCCCTATTCAGATTTCGGACGCTTGGCGATGGAGTTATGGCGTGCAGCACGCCTTGTTGTCGACACTGGCCTTCATGACAAAAAATGGACCCGGCAAGAGGCTATTGATTATCTGATGACTAACACACCTAATCCGGAAAATGATGCGATCAAAGCGATCGAGCGCTATATTGTCATGCCGGGCCAGGCCACAGCCTATAAAATAGGCATGATCAAAATTCTAGAACTACGTGAAGACGCTAAAAAACGCCTGGGCGACAAATTCGACATCAGAGAATATCACGATGTGGTTTTAGGTGCCGGGCCGGTACCTTTAGACATTCTCGAACAACGAGTTAACAGCTGGATTACTTCAAAATCATAAGCCTGCGTTAACCCTATAGTTTCAGACCTTTTTAGGCGTTGACCCTTAAAAACAGTCATTGGGGACTCACCCACTGACTGCTTTAGGGGATAGACGTGTCGCACGCGATCAAACAGCTACTTATCGGTTCTTCACTCATTATGCTCTCGGCATGCGGTGGCGGTGGCGGCAGCGCTCCAAGTTCCGCGCCGCCCTCTAGCAGTTCCAACAGCACTCCTCCACCGCCAGCAGCCAAATCAGCATCACTACTGGAAAACGAAGCCGACGTGGCCGAATTCCTTGTCATGGCAGGTCTAGGCAGCACTCAAAAAGAACAACAAGATATCAAGGGTGTTGATGCGTCAAACTGGGTCGCGGCCCAATATAAACGTTCAGTGACGCTCTATCTACCGGACATTAAAACCCGACATGAAAATGGAACCGAACTAGAAAACTGGGAACATCGCGCGGCATTTTGGGATGCACTCGTTGAAGCCAATGACCCTCTGCGTCAGCGCATGGTATTGGCCTTGTCTCAAATCCTGGTCGCATCCGACGAAGGTATGGGTGATCAGCCTCTGGCTATGGCACACTATATGGACATTCTCTCCAAAAATGCCTTTGGCAATTACCGGGATCTGCTAGGCGAAATTACATACTCACCTGCAATGGCGCGTTATCTCACCTATCTAAGAAATAAAAAAGGTGATCCTAAAACGGGCCGCATGCCTGACGAAAATTATGCCCGTGAAATCATGCAGTTATTCACTATTGGTTTGGTCGAGCTCAATATGGACGGCACACCGAAAATCGACGCTAATGGGCAATTCATTGAAACCTACACCAATGAAGATATAATCGGTCTAGCACGGGTTTTCACAGGACTGTCCTATAAAGGCGGCCACTTTTGGGAAGAAGATCCTGATGCCCGCTATTCTCCTCTTCAGATATATGACGACAAACATTCTGAGCTGGAAAAATCTTTTCTCGGGAAAACGATTCCCGCAAATACAGGGGCCGAGGATAGCATAACACAGGCTCTTGATCATATTTTTGAACATCCAAACCTGGCCCCATTTGTATCCCGGCAGCTTATTCAGCGTTTTACAATGAGCCATCCACCCAGTGAATATGTAGAGCGCGTGGCTACGGCGTTTGAAAATGGGCAGTTCACAGCTCCTAATGACGCTGTTTTCGGAACCGGAAAAAGAGGTGACCTGCAAGCAACTCTCGCTGCCATCTTACTGGACAAACTGGTTTTACCGGGCGCCGTCCGAACTGACCAAGAAGCAAAAATTCGCGAACCCATTTTGCGCTGGGCTCATTGGGCGCGCGCCTTTAATGTCAGCAATGTTGATGCCAGTAATGAATGGGCCCTTCTATATTCAGACACAAGCAAGCGGCTATCACAACGTCCTTTTGGCTCGCCCAGCGTGTTTAACTTTTACCGTCCAGGTTACATGGCCCCCGGCAGCGAGACCGGTGCTAATGAGCTGACTGCGCCGGAATTTCAAATTGTTCACGAAGGCGCTGCTATAGGATACGCGAATTTCATGAGCGATTTTGCGCTTGACCGCTCTCCAGCCCGTAACAATGAGAACAACACTTTTAAGCCGGATTATAGCCGCGAACTCAGCCTGGCAGACAAACCGGACGAACTGATTACGCATTTGGACACACTGCTGTTAGGCGGCCGAATGAGCGATGTCACTAAAGACCGCATCAAAGCCGTTATGAATGAAATTCCTATACGAGATGATGCCACAAATGCAGCTAACGATAAATTTGCGCGCGT
>JAHDGM010000086.1 GCA_020627655.1 Hellea sp. | reverse complement strand
CTTCACCGCCGCCTTGGGCTTCGACAGCGTTCTCGCTGAGATATTCAATATAGCGGTCAACGGCATCATTATAACGGGCAAACAAAGTGTCCATTTCGCGCTGACGGGCGCGGCGGGCAATGCCATCACGCAGATTTTGTTCCGCGATCATCATATCTTCTTTGGGATCACCTAATGGCCCGAATTCAACGCGCATGGCAATGTCCCACAGCGTTTCATCCAGCGCTGAGATTTCATCAAGACTTGTAGCTTGCATGAAACGCTGCTTCACATAGCGCAGGCCCATATAGGCGGTGACATCCTCGAACAAACCTGATGGCACGTCTAAAACAGCTTCCATAAGACTATGCGCGCGTCGCACTTCTTGCGGGGCGCGGTCGATCGTCATTTCAGGTAAATTGGCTTGCATTTTTGGCCAGGTGCGGTCGCGTGGCTTTGGCTCTTCTGCATACTCACCAGAGGCGTTCATCAATAATGAACGTTGCTCAACCACAGCCTTAGCCAGAGGTTTGATGAAGATTTTATCCGGGACACCAAAAATTTCCGCTTCGGATTGGCTTTGCTGGCCGCTGCCATCAATAGCGATAAGAACGCCGCTGACTTGCCGTCCCGCCCATTTATGCTTGACCAGAGATAGGGCGCGGTCTTTCTCCGACAGTGTTTTCACTTGAGTTCCCGGCAAAGGTAGACTTATGCGTTCGGCGGGCAATTCAGCATTATCCGTACGCGTCAGTTCAAGATAAAGCTCGGTAATCCCAATATCATCTTCACCTGAATAGGACAGAACAAGGCGGTCGCGCTTATCCGCTTCGGGTGTTTCGTCAAAACGAATTTCCGGCGGCATATCGGGCGTGATCTGAACGGAATAGACTTGCGTCTTTGAGCCAATACGCCAGCGTAATTTAGCGTCATCTTTAATAACGGCGCGAACCTCAAAGCTATCCTCGCCAAGCTTCATGACATCCAAACGCGCCCGCTTTCCATCTTGCGAGAGTAAGGGACGCGGCGCACTGCCGACGCCAGATAAACGCACAACAAGCTCGCTGCCTTCAGGCGCGCTGAGCTCACTTTCGTCTTTAAAGTAAATGGGAGGCCGTCCGGTATATTCAGGTGGATCAATCCAAGCATCGAAGCTTGCGTTCTGGGCATTTGCTGCGGATTGCCATGTCGGCGTGAGTGAGGCGCGCAGCCGCTCAGCACTGTCACCCATGCCCACCATGAGGCCCAATATTAGCAAAACTGGTAAGGCAAACCGAAGATAGAGCTTATCTTTTGGAGTGAGCACGCTGGGGCGTTTCGTAGGCCTTAGCTTTCCAAGAATACGTTTGGCACGATGTTGATGAGATGCCCACGCCGCGCTCTGATCAGTCCCGGCAAGTTTAGCGGCGTCGTCGCGCAGCGTAGCGATTGGACGGTGATCAAGACCGGAATGTGACTCAAGGCTTTTCTCTGCCTCAAGACGCGTTGGAAAACGTACGTGACGGCTTTGTAAAACGCTGTGGCTGAACAGCCCGATGACTGCAAAGAGTGTAAGCAGACGCCACGGATCACCTATACGCTCCCAAACGCCAAAAAAGCTCAGAGCCATGAAAAGAAAGATTGCTGCAATGGCGGGAGCCCAAATCCATCCATAGCGTTTATAGACGAGATGCAGGCGAGAAAGCAGGGTCAACCGCTTTAGGCGAGTTGATAAAGCCTTGTCATCCGTCAGGCGTTGAGTGTTGGATCTTGGTGCCATTATCACTGTCTAAACACAGAATGGGTTAAAATCATGCCCCAAACCCAGCCTGCGACATTAAATTTTCGTGAGCCGAAAATATATGTTTGAACTAACAGTACCTGTGTAGGCTTGCGCCTATTTTAAAAATTGATATTGTAGCTGAAAGAGGCCGCAAAAGACGGCGGGGAAGCATTATGCGCATGATAATTCTTACAAGCATAGTTCTTATGCTTGGTTTTTTAAGTGTTAGATCAACTCAAGCCCACGATATTTCTGAATTTTTCTTGCACACAGATGTCAAACATCTGGCCTTCTCGCCCGATGGCAAGCAACTCGCGGTTTATAGACAAGAACATTATAACGGGATCCTGACGGACGGAAAAATTGAATTTTTATCCGCCGAAACCGGACGCGCTACCGGGCATTTCTTTCTAGACAACAAAGACGTTCAATGGATTGAATATGTAGACAACCGTCACATAGCTGTTTTTTCCAGAGCTTATTTCGGTATTGTCAGTAATGGTTTTCGGCAGAAAAGACGCGTTTCAGATGTCGTAGAGATTTACGATTTGTCCGGAAATTTTGTACAAACCGTATTCGATGAAACGCCCTTTATAGATGATCCTGAACCTCCGATTATAAATATTCTGGCACAAGACCCTGCAAAGCAAAGTTTTTTGGCTTTGTTTAAGAATGGTGGAAGCGCGGCCCGATTAATGCGTTTTGGAATGAAAATTTCCCCTCCTGAGGTTGTGCTCACAGGGAATAAATCGACTCTATCCTGGTATCTTGACGATGCTAATATGCCTTATCTTAGAATGGATGAGGGCGAAGAAAAATTTATAACGAAATATTTTGAGCCACAAAAAGGCTTAAAAAATAAATGGGAGCACGTTTACTCCGGTAATGCTGTAAATAATATATTTAATGTCGTTGCAAAACCCAGAGACGAAGATGCGTTCTACGTCGTGCAAAATAGTAACGACTTTGACCGCGTTTCATTATTTCGTTTGCCGATTGGGCAGACTGTTAATGCCGAGCTCGTTTATCAACATCCTGTATATGATCTCGCAGGGGCAAAGGCGTTTGGCCCTAATAAAAGGCTGTATTATGCTTGGTGGTGGGATGGCGGAGTAAAGCGCCATTGGTTCGATGAGCAACTGGAATTGAAAGCTCGAGCGCTAGAGCTTCAGCTGGGGAATGCATTTAATTGGCATATTGTTGACGTAAATCCAGATGAGTCCGTTTGGGTAATTAATCATCAAGGTCCTGAAAGCCCTCCTGCGACGTCAATGTATAATTTAGAAACTGGTGTTCTCACTCAGATTATTAAGACTGAACGTCAAATTGAGACTGACAGAATTGCGCAGACTACTCTTGTTGATTATACGAGTGTTGACGGGGTTTCCTTGCGTGCATTTTATACAACCGGGGTGCAAAATCCGTCTGCAGTACTGCCCGATGAAAAACTGTTAGTTATACCTCCTCGACGTCCTGGAAAGGTTGACTACTTAGATTGGGACCCAGTTGTTATGTATTTTGCGGGGCAAGGATTTAGTGTGCTTCGCCCGCAGCCGCGCGGAAGTGAAGGGAAGGGGCGATTGTTAGAAGAAGAAGGCAATCGTGAAATCGGTGGTTTGGTTCAGTCTGATATCAGGCGCGCAGTTAAAGCGGTTCAAGAAAAAGGAATGGTGTCTGATTCAACTCCAAAATATTTGTTCGGCTTTGGTTTAGGCGGATATGCGGTGTTACAAGAAATGACAACAAAAACTGATGAGTTTACATGCGGTGTCGCTGTTAATGCTCCCTCAGATCTACTCGGCACACTTCAGAACTTTGATCGCAGAAATTCAAAATATAATTATCAATACTATGTATGGCAGGCTTGGCTCGGCAACCCAGACTTTGATCGCGAAAAACTGATAAGTAGATCACCTGTTCACAGGGCAGACCAATTAAAACACCCTCTCATGCTGATTCACGCCTATGACAATGATGTTGTATCAGTTCAGCAGGCTGAGGCATTCTATAGAAAGGCAAAATCTAACGGAAAGCCTATACGTCTGGTTCGGTTTGATCGTATGGGACACGACAACATCAGCGACAACCGCATGTTTGACGTGCTATCTGCTGCAGATACATTCCTAAAAGTGTGTGACTAGTTTTCAAGTTCCAGCATTTCATCCAGGCTGGGGCGACGACGAATGACGCGCCAAGCATCCCCGTCTACTAAGACTTCGGGTATCAGCGGGCGGGAATTATATTGGCTTGATTGTACTGCGCCGTAAGCGCCCGCAGAATGGAAGACGACCAGTTCGTCACGTTTTAGTTCAGGGAGTTCACGGT
>JAHDGM010000037.1 GCA_020627655.1 Hellea sp. | reverse complement strand
TTGAGGCTATATAGAGATGTCAGGCGAAAGGCGCAATAGGCGATTTGCTAAAAAATCAGGGCAAAATGCTGAAAAAACAGGGGGAAAGCCCGATCAGCCCCGCCGATCCAAGGGAATGCGGGGTCATAGCGGTATTTCCATGCCCCGAAAGCCTGGGGAGCCCAGACGTGATCGGCCCAAAAACAGCGGCCGCGGCCGCGAGGGCGGCGCGGGCTGGATATGGGGTCTTCATGCCGCACGGGCAGTTCTCTCCAATAGCCGCCGAACAGTCCACGACATTGTCGCAACAGAGAATGCGCTCACCAAATTGCCAATACCCGATAACGCCCCGCAGCCGCGCCTGTCCCTGCCTTCTGACATTGACCGCATTTTACCGCCAGGGGCCGTTCATCAAGGTATTGCCCTACGCTGCGCGCCCCTGGAATGGCCAGACATTTCGGATATCGCTATGACAGCGCCGGAAAACGGCCTCATTCTTGTGCTTGATCAGATTACCGACCCGCACAATGTCGGCGCTATGCTCAGACTCTGTTCGGCGTTTGGTGCCAGCGCCCTGATTATGCAAAGCCGCCACGCTCCGCCTTTATCAGGCGCAGTTGCCAAAGTTGCGGTGGGCTGTCTTGAGACCGTCCCCGTCTGCCTGGTAACAAATATCGCAAATACGCTGCAAACACTGGCCAAATCCGGATGGTTCATCACGGGACTGGCCGGCGAAACAGATCTTGAGCTTTCCACCGCCCTTAAAGGCGGCGGTAAACAAGTCATCGTCATGGGCGCGGAAGGCCCGGGCCTCAGACCGCGCGTACGTGATTGCTGTGATCAGCTAGCCCGCATACCCATGCTGTCATCCGCCCTGCCCGGTCAAGCCGAAAGCCTGAATGTTGCTACCGCAGCGGCAATTGCTCTTTATGAAAGTCGCCGAGAAACATCATGAAATATGACTTTAAAAATGCTGTCGCGGTCATTACAGGCGCGGGATCCGGGATCGGCCGGGCGCTGGCCTTGGAGCTGGCCAAACGCGGGGCGCGCTTAGCCCTGACGGATATCGACAAAAGCGGGTTAGATGAAACAGCCGCACTCATCGGAGATACAGCCACCATACGCACCGATATTCTGGACGTTACCAATCGGGCCGGCATGTTTATCTATGCCAAAGATATACAAGATCATTTTGGGCAAGTTAATCTAGTTATCAATAATGCCGGCGCGGCGCTTAACGGGGAATTTGTTAATACCAGCCTCGATGACTTTGACTGGCAGATGCGTGTTAATTTTGATGGCGTTTTAAACGGCACCAAAGCATTTCTACCTATTTTGGAACAAGCTGATTGGGGTCATATTACAAATATTTCCAGCATTTTCGGGATTATCGCCTCTCCGGGGAACAGCGCCTATAACGCTTCAAAATTTGCCGTCAGAGGCCTGACGGAGTGCCTGCGAATTGAACTTGACGAAGCCGGAAGCTCAGTTAGCTGTTCCTGCGTTCACCCCGGCGGGGTTAAGACCAATGTGGTTCGCAATGCCCGCTCTGCCCATGGCAATACTTTTATGAGCGGCAAAACTCAGGAAGAGATGATTAAAAACTTCGACCGGCTGGCTCGCACTACGGCGGAAAAAGCGGCCACCATCATAATCAACGGTACCGCCAAAAATAAAAAACGGATATTAGTCGGCCCCGATGCGGCGCTGGTTGATAAAATCCAGCGCTTGTTCCCAACATCCTATCATCCGTTTATGTCCAAAATTTTTAATATGAACAGCTAAGTTATGACACAATTATCCGAACACCTTTTAAAACAAAACACAGCCCCGGAACTGAGCAGGCTTTTGGGCCATATAACCGATTGCTGCACTCAGATCGCCAAGCTGCTTCACCACGGCCCGATGAATGATATTTTAGGCATGGCAGGCGCCGAGAATGTTCAAGGCGAAGATCAGAAAAAGCTCGACGTTATTTCCAATGACATGCTCAAAGAGGCTCTGGCTAAAACCGGACTGGTTAAAGGCATCGCCAGTGAAGAAGAAGAGCATTGTGTCAGCTGTCATGAAGACGGGGAGTTTCTGGTTTTATTTGATCCTTTGGACGGTTCGTCCAATATTGATATTAACAGCCTGGTCGGAACAATTTTCTCAATCTATTCGGCCCCGGAAAAATCCAGTATTGAAGACGCTGACTTCCTGCGTCCCGGTCATGAACAGGTGGCTGCCGGATATGTTCTTTATGGGCCTTCTGTTATTCTCACCCTGACGACAGGACAAGGCACGCAAATGTATATGCTGGATCAAACCATAGGTGAGTATGTTCTATATCAGGCAAACGTAGAGATACCGCGCGAAACTCAGGAATTTGCCATTAATGCCAGCAATCAGCGCCACTGGGCGGCGCCTATGCAGGCTTATATTGCGGATCTTTTAAAAGGGAAAACCGGCCCTAGGGGCAAGAATTTTAACATGCGCTGGGTCGCCGCTATGGTAGGTGATGTTCACCGTATTTTATGCCGCGGCGGTATTTTCACCTATCCCTGGGATAAGAAAAATCCGGACAAACCGGGTAAGCTGCGCCTTATGTATGAGGCCAATCCTATGGGCTTTTTAGTCGAACAGGCCGGCGGCAAAGCCTTCACAGACAAGGCTCGAATCTTGGATATACAGCCCGATAACATTCATCAGCGCGTACCCGTCATTTTAGGTAGTGCCGATGAAGTGAAAACCTGTATTCAATACCACAAGGATATTTAGATCATGCATATTATCAGTAAAATACTCATCGGCTTTGTGGCTTTGTTCCACACTTATATAATGATTTTTGAAATGTTCTTATGGGAAACGCGCGGACCTAAGGTCTTTGAGAGTTTCCCTCTGGAGCTCTTTGCACAGACAAAAACTCTAGCCGCTAATCAAGGCCTGTATAACGGATTTCTGGCTGCCGGATTAATCTGGGCGCTCTTTTTCATCAAAGATCAAAGCTGGAAAAGAAATGTTGCTTTGTTTTTCCTTGCTTGCGTTGCAATTGCCGGCATTTACGGCGGCGTAACGGCGGAACCCAAAATTGTTATGGTACAAGCAGCCCCTGCAATTCTGGCTATATTCAGCCTGTTTTTGTTTAAACGGAAATAAAAAAACCTCCACCCAAAGCTACTAAAAGGTGGAGGCAAGTCCGTACCGCCGGACGTAATGGCGGTACTTGAAGGGTTCTTGAATTATTTAATGGTCAAAGACGCCGTATATTTAGAGACGGATTTTTCGACCTTTTCAGGGCTGCCGTAAACGGTCACATCACCGACACCTGATACGGAGGCGTCAATAGCGTCAGAGGTATAAACCTCCATGTCGCCGACACCTGATAAAGTGACATCGCCTCGGGCGCATTTAAGGTCTTGAGCATCCACATCACTCACGCCAGAGATACGGGCATCCAGCAAGTCACAACGGCCCGAAATATCCACATCGGCCACGCCGGAAACTCTAAGATCAAATGTGTCCGTATCGACACCATTAATATCTGCATCCGTCACGCCTGATACTTTCAGCGCATTAAGGTCCGGCATTGTAATATAGGCATTTACGCTTTTACGTTTTTTCCAGCGAGACTTCTTCTTACTTTGGCCCAGGACCAACATATCGCCCTCAACTTCGACGCGGGCGCGCTCCATTTCCCGCTCGGGGCCTTCAAGGCGAATTGAAAAGCTCTCACCGACTTTCACATCCATATCATAAACGCCGCTGACCTTGATGGCGTCAAATCCCGAAAGGTCATAGGTTTTGACGATTTTCTCGCCGTGATCATCATCGTCAGTTTCATGGGCGTTAGCCAGGGTGATACCGCCGGCAATTAGTGCTGTTGCGACAGCGATTTTGCCCCATTGTGGTGTAGTCTTGCGCATTGTTATCTCTCCATATTATTGTTTATCGATAAGTTATAATTTGAACCCTGTCAAGATTATTATCGAAAAACAATATATATACGACAAACGTCGTAACATCAAGTGAAAGATTGGTTAGGTGGATTAATTGGGCTTCGCACCTCCGGGCTTCCAGCAAACAACAGGCATCTCAGAATTCAAATTCTCAGGTCAGGCAGTCGTTCATCCTATAATCTGACCTTACTTTGACACTCAACAGCGCATAGAAAATTATTACCTTCAGAAAAACACCCAACTTTAGTAAAGTTAGCATTAAATATCGTTTTGCACTTTTCCTGATAACAAATATCATCATTCATAGGACAGTAATTTGTAGAGTTTTCGGTCAACATGAGTCGCTCAGTCAGCGTATAAGTACGAACATCACCACCGGGTGGCAGCGGAACCTGATCACATCCTACAAATCCAGGCAAGCAAATCCCAACAGTTTTAAAGGCCTCACCAATCGATTGTGCATCATATCCCAGCGTGAGCGCTGACGTTCTTACTTGAAGAGCCGCCTGCTCAAAATTTTGTCCGTAATCCCAATGAAAGAGGTGAGCATGTGTGAAAACCTCAAAACTTTTGTAAAAGGTCCAACCATCTTTTTTGGATAATTCGCAAAAGACTTTATTGAAAAGACCAGCCTTATCATGACTCGACATACCATTGTTTATATGTCCGATATGACTCACCCAGTTCGGGTTACAAATATCTCGCACATAATTAGCACCGTTTGGATAGATCGACTCACCTATTTTTCCCACGCTCAAACTCGGAAAATTATAAGTATCTATCAGATATTGATCTGTAACAACTCCCAGCATGTCACTATAAGATTCCTCGATGGCCTTAAAATCATCTGAAATTGAAGGCGTAAATCCTTTGCTTTGACGCCAAAGATCACTGAACCAGTGCCCCATTTCATGAGCGATGATATCTGGAACAGCGGTCGGGAAAGATTGGCCAGGTTTACCGTCTTGAATATATATAGTATCCAGAGCGTATTCAGCACTCTCACCATCGGTTACATGGGCCAACAAAGTCAGCTTAGGATAATCCGAGCTAATTGTAAGTGCGTCATAAAAATAGGCATATTGGTCGGAAAACATTTCCATAACCAGACCTGCAAAAGCGTGCGCATCATTGAGCGGAGAATAAGCATTAACCGATGCTGTATCCCAATCCACATCGGCTCCCATTTGGGGTACCGCAAATTCTTCATTTCTGTTTTCTATTGAGCAATTAAACCCAAACGGCAGCGCATCTGTTTCATCAGTCAAATTAAAGTCATTTGTGACGATACCGTTTGAAAATTCGATTGTGTTATTTTCAAGAAAACATTCCGTACCATCTTTCCTTATTTTAAGTTTTGGAAAATATTGAGCACCATATATATAACGCCCTGTATTGCGGTTGCCCCCATGCCCAGTGGCCTCATCATCCAAACGTCGAACACCGTCTTCCACGTCCAAAACTTCTTGGGTCGCAGTATCTATAATAACTATAGGATTGCGAAGCCCATTTTCGCCGCGAAATATAAAGGACACACTAGTAGTCAATGCCAGGCTATCATCGACCTGACGCAGGTAATGTGAATATTTTTCCTTACCGATTTTGGCCGCACTGGCATCGTCATTAAATTTATCTTTAAAAGCGTTTATTGCGATGTTTTTGAATTTGCCTTCGTTTTTTTCTAACCGGGGAAGAAGTTCATCTTTGAATATTTCCGGATCACCATTCTTGCTTTGAAAAGCCGATAGATATTGACCTGAAAGATTAGCCCGCTGACCATTTTGAGTCAGAGTTAAATCACCATTAGCCACAGGTAAGCCGTGAACCAATTGCTGATACCGGGTGACAACAGTGCCGTTTTTCAACTGGGTTCGACGCAATGGCTCCAGCTCAACCTGACTGCGGGTTACCAGACTTTCGCCAGATATATTTTTTGGCGTCGCCATGCTTGATATCTGCCGGCTGAAGACATTCTGAGCACTTTGATAATTGACTTTGGAAAAATTAAATGCGGCGAAAACCTGCTTATCCGTAACTGGCGGCGACGGGGGATCAGGTTGCTCCAGCTCCGTATCCGACAGTTCCCCCGTAGAAACAGTTTGCTCAGACAAAGCCAGCATAGCGCCTGTAACATCAAATTTTAATTCAGATTGACCTTCCGGCAGCTGGGCACTCGCCCCTAAAAGATTCAATTCCATTTTTTGAAAATTTTTCAGATTGATGGGGTAAGTCTTAATGGTCATTGCATCAGGAAAATCATGGACTCCAGTGTGTACCACACCGCGATCATTTGAAAAAATGACTTTGACTTGCTTAAACCCGACTTCGTTTCGGAGATGCTTGTAAATCACGGAGTAACCTGTTGCGTCATATTCTGTGTTCAATTCCTGAACAGGAAACCGACAGATTCTATCTGGACCAATTTCGCATGTTATGCGCGTTTTTATCTTGGAATTTTCGCTAGGCTCATCCGCGTTAGCTGTCGACTGCTCTGGAGCACACTGATAAAAGCTTAAGGCCGAAATCAAGACCATTACCAGATGTTTTCGACTAATTGCTTGCATTTATCACTTCCACATCTTTGAGCTCCACACAATCAAACATACATATATATTTAGAGCTATTGCCCCAGCAACCCACAACCCCAGTATAGGTGCATGTAAATTCAGTCGGAATATTACTCCTTATACATTGCGTCTCGTCTTCACTTTGAGGAAAGGGACATTGGGAACTCTCATCCACCAACACAAGGTTTGTATGGTAATACTGACTGGACGACATTAAAGCACGATGGTCTGAAGCTGCAAAACTCACTGACTGAATGACCGGGTCAGCGGTTACTGTTTGAATTGTATCATTTTGATTGCACGCGGAAAAAAGACTCAAGCTTAAGAAGGCAATCGCACCAAAATTTATAGTATTAACCCTAGTGCTCATGACTATGACCATGAGAGTGTGTTATATTATGCGTATGCGTGTGAGTATGCTCACCACTCTCTTGCTGCGCACCCCGGCATTTACCACCTGTGACGTTCACACCACAAATTGTAGCATTATGCGTATCAGCCCAGGATCGTATCCAGCCACTGACTTCGTTCTGTGTTAAGTCAGCAAAAACAGAAATCATATCGGAAACGAAACCGTCTTGATCAAAGCGTAGTGAAATCCCTGAATTGACCGCGATAATTTTTCGTTCAAATGCCTGGGTTTCAATGTCAGCCATTTTCATGCCATGAAAAACACTTCCCCCAGAATCACCTTGGCAAAGATCAGGAATATTGTCATCCGCCTTAGACTCGGTATAAAACATGGCTAACTTGGAACTACCCTTCATAGTTTCGGGCCTACCACTCAGATACCGGGACACCTTGGTCTCGCCGACCCTAAATTTCTCCTGGCCTGCCGGGTCACGGGTATAATAATGCCCATCATTACGCCTTTCGAGCTGACATCCATAACCACCAATCAGCACATCATCGCCAACTGCAATGCTCTGATTCAGTGAAATGTTTTCAAAGGCCATGCCGGAAAAAAAGATTTCGCCGCGATTCCACATGGCATTATAATCCTGAATTTCCTGCCCGGTTCCACGATCAATAGCACTGTCCAGTTTACATAAGGCAACATCTTTGGAATTTCTTGGTGAATTTGCGAGAAGCAAACCATCGGCATAATGTGGGTGCATTTCGCAAGAGAGTTCCAAAGTCACAGACTCAGATCGAATTGTCATTGGGCGAGTACGGGCAGGGTTGGACGGGTCTTTGTAATCCACGCAATGTGCCGCCGTCAGAACAGTGTCTGGACCAACAAAGGTCGACGTACAAGCCGAGTTCATTTGTATTGAAAATAGGTTAGCCGGAAATAGGCTTGGATCTACAACTATACCGTCAACTAGACCCGCTCTTAGCTTTCTTTCCTCTAGCGCAGGCCTGAAAAGAATTGCATCGTTAAAACTGGGATAAACGACTTCTGATGATTCAACTTCAGGATTCGCTTTCTGAGGACCGCCGGTAAATGATCCCGACGTACTTTCAACCATCCGTCTCTTTGGTGGGTCATTATAAGTATCCGCATATGAAAACGCAGAAACTGCGCTGAAAGCCAGAAAACTAAGGATAAAAATTTGCTTGTTTGACATAACGATTACATCTCCAATTCATAGGCGAGATTAACCGTAAGAAATCTGGAATATGTTTGTTGGATCCCCAATTTCCATATAGTTAATTCGCATTAACCATAGTTCAATAGCAAAAATTGTTCTGATAAGACGTGACAGGAGTCACGCTTATAATCCAAGCAAATAGATTCTTTCCGACCAAAAAATAGGCATTAAAAACAGAGCGTCGTCACAGCTATATCTCTTTATGCCCCAAACTAAAAACGGCCCATAAAGGGCCGTCTACTTTTATAATTTATGACTTAAGCGTCTTCTGTGGGTTTGGGCGCAGGAAGCCCCTTCCCGCCTTTTCGGCCTTCGATTTTGAGCTGTGCAGGCCCCAGAATTTTAAAGGTCAGCTTATCATTCTTTTTATCGACACCGACTTTAACCAGGCCGCCATTTTTCAGCTTGCCGAACAGGATTTCATCGGCCAGCGGCTTCTTGACATATTCTTGCAGAATACGCGCCAGTGGACGCGCGCCATAAGCCGGGTCATATCCCTTTTTGGCAATCCAGTTATTCGCGCCTTTGGACAGCTCAAACATGATCTTGCGCTCAGAGAGCTGAGCCTCGAGCTGAATGATAAACTTGTCGACCACGCGGCTGATAGTTTCTTCAGCCAGCGGTGCAAACTGTACCATCGCATCCAGACGATTTCTAAATTCCGGGGCAAACAGGTTTTTGATGGCCTCATCAGACGCATCGGTTTTAAGGCCTCGGCCAAAGCCGATAGAGGATTTTGTAGCCGCAGCAGCGCCAGCATTTGTGGTCATGATAATGATCACATTGCGGAAATCTACCGTCCGGCCATTTGTATCCGTCAGTGTGCCATTATCCATGATCTGCAGCAGGATATTGTAAATATCCGGATGGGCTTTTTCGATTTCGTCCAGCAGAAGAATAGAGTGCGGGTTCTGATTAACCTGATCGGTCAACAAACCGCCCTGATCATAGCCCACATAACCCGGAGGCGCACCGATCAGACGCGACACCGTATGGCGCTCCATATATTCAGACATGTCAAAACGCAGAAGCTCGAGCCCCTGTGTCATCGCCAACTGTTTAGCCACTTCGGTTTTACCAACGCCTGTAGGTCCGGCAAACAGATAGGAGCCAATGGGCTTATTCGGTTCACGAAGACCGGCGCGGGATAATTTTACTGCGGCCGCGACCTGCTCAATGGCCGTGTCCTGTCCGAACACAACACGTTTGAGATCCGCTTCTAGGGATTTGAGCGACTTGGCATCATCCCGTGACAAAGATTTCGGCGGTATGCGCGCGATCTTGGCAATGACATATTCGATTTCTTTGACGCCGATTGTTTTCTTGCGCTTTTCTTCAGGCTTGAGACGTTCGCGCGCCCCGGCCTCATCGATCACATCAATGGCCTTATCCGGCAGTTTGCGATCCGTAATGTGGCGCACAGCCAGAGTGACAGCCTGCTCAATGGCTTCTTTTGTATATTTAACCTTATGAAACTCTTCAAAATAGGATTTAAGCCCCATCAGGATTTTTACCGCATCATCACTGGTCGGCTCGGACACATCCACTTTCAAAAAGCGGCGGGACAGAGCCCGATCTTTTTCAAAATGTTGGCGGTATTCTTTATAGGTAGTTGATCCCATACAGCGCAGCTTGCCGCTCTGCAAAGCCGGCTTTAAAAGGTTAGATGCGTCCATGGCCCCGCCGGACGTGGCCCCTGCGCCTATGATGGTGTGAATTTCATCAATAAACAGAATAGCACCTTCAACTTCTTGAAGACGGTTCATCACGGATTTTAGCCGCTCTTCGAAATCACCGCGATAGCGGGTTCCGGCTAAAAGCGCGCCCATATCCAGAGAGTAAATCGTATTACCCTCTAAAACCTCAGGGACTTCTTCATTAATAATCCGCCGGGCGATACCTTCGGCAATAGCCGTTTTACCAACGCCGGGATCACCAACTAAAAGCGGATTGTTTTTCCGGCGGCGTGACAGCACCATAATACAGCGCTCAACCTCTTCGTCTCGGCCAATGAGCGGGTCAATATCCCCGTCCCGCGCCTTTTGATTAAGGTCAACACAATAGGCTTCCAGCGGGTCTTTGTTCTTACCTTCGGTATCCTCAGCGGCTGTTTCACTTTCTGTGCCGCGCACAGGTTTAGACACAGAATTTTCGCCGTTTTTCGCGATACCGTGTGAAATATAATTCACCGCATCATAACGGGTCATATCCCGCTCCTGCAGGAAGTAAACTGCATGACTCTCACGCTCTGCAAACAGCGCGACCAAAGCATTAGCGCCGGTGACTTCCTCACGGCCCGATGACTGAACATGAATAACAGCGCGCTGAATAACGCGGTGGAAACCCGCAGTTGGGCGGCTTTCTTCAAACTCTTCAACAACTAGGCTTTCCAGGTCATCATCCAGATACTGAGTTATGTCCTGACGCAGGCTATCAATATCCACATCACAGGCTTTGATCACGGCCGAGGCGTCCTTATCATCCAGAAGCGCCAATAAGAGATGCTCCAGCGTTGCAAGCTCATGCTTGCGGTCGCTGGCATAGGTCAGCGCGCGGTGGATGGTTTCTTCCAGGACCGGTGAAAATGATGCCATATTATTTTATCCTTTCAGCCTCCATCAATGGAGGTAAATTGATATGTGGGAATCCCGTCATGCCTTTTCAAGCGTACACTGCAGAGGATGTTGATTACGCTTGGCCGCGTCCATGACCAGAGCCACTTTTGTTTCCGCAATTTCAAACGTATAAACACCACAAGTCCCGATCCCGGTTTGATGCACACTCAACATGATTCGCGTTGCATCTTCGGGCGATTTGTTAAAAATATTCATAAGAATTGAGACAACAAATTCCATAGGCGTGTAGTCGTCATTCATTAAAAGCACGCGATACATGGAGGGTTTTTTTGTCTTGGCGCGGGTCTTTGTGGCCACGCCCCGCTCTTCTTGGCCATCATCGCCAGCGCGCCGATTTGCCATTATAAGCGGTAGAGTTTTCTTAATTTGATCATCAGACATTGCGAACAATTTAGGTGCTCTTAAGCAACAGTAAAGGGGGCTGAAGATGAAATTTGCGTTACAGACAGAACTTATCACCCCTTTTTGCCACATTAAATCCGCGCGATATCACGTCTTTATATTGTGAAGATGTGTGATCTCGCAGAGGATTTGTGTGGTTGATATGGATAAAGTGGATTTTTGCCCGCTCGGTTTCAGAACGGTCAGAAAACAAGTCCATGCTTTGTACCACGCGCGGATGCGGGATCTTGCTCATATCCCGTCCGGGCAGCTCATTATCATCAAAAAACGTCGCATCCACAAAGGCATAATCCACACGGTCAACCACTGCCTTGATGACCATATCATTGGTTTCAATTTCCCATTCCGGCCCGCTTAGCTTCTCCCAGGCCTGCCAACTGTCAATATCCGGTAAAAACAGAGCTGATTTTTGCGGCCCCTGGATAATATAGCCGACAGTTTCGGAGTATTCATCCCGGTGCGGGACACGAAATGCCATAATGTTGAGATCAGAGGACAGGTTGACTGAAATTTCATAAGGCGCCGTTTCGGTCAGTGGTTGAAGCTTTATATTTCCAAGCTCTACAAGCTGATTCCAGGGGCCATTTTTACGCAAAAATTCTTCCATTCGCGGCATTACGTAGACGGGAACATTACTGGATCCGGCAGATTCGCGCCCCAAAAACATTAGGCCTGCATAATGTCCGATATGGGCGTGGGTCAGGAAAATTCCGTCTATACCCAGGCCCTTTGCGCCAACAGGATAAGCTTGATCCAGAAACTCTAATTGCTCCCGAATGTCAGGTGTCGCTTCAAATAAATATCGCTTCTCAGCCTTATGATCCACCAGCCCCAAGGCTGTCGCCCAGAGCCGTTTAGACGGATCTTGCCAGCCCGGATCAGACGGATTCCCGATTTGCGGCGCGCCCGCATCCTGCCCGGCGCCAAGAACCGTTAGCGATATCTGGCATTCAACCGTTTTCGCAGATTCCGCTTTATCACCCCCGCTTGGAGAAGCACCCTGACAGGCAGAGAGAAGTGCGGCCAAGCCGAAGATTTTTATAAACCGGATCATTTTCACACCTATCCTTCTAAATCTGCACTACGATAACCGTAAAATTAACCTTTGGGTAACCATAAAATTCCATAAAAATCCTCAGGAATTCCAACATGCGAACTTTACTTAGCATTTTAATATGGCTGTGCCTGTCAGCCGTAAGCGCATCTGCCGACGCGCCTGCGCGCTATGCCTCTATTGTGGTCGACGCTGATAGCCTGGAAATCATTCATGCTCGCCAGATCGACGGCCAGCGCTTCCCGGCGTCGCTGACCAAGGTCATGACCCTCTATCTGGTTTTTGATGCTATTGATCAGGGCGAGTTGCGTCTGAATGAAACCTTAAAAACATCCGCCAATGCGGCGCGCACCCCGCCAGTAGGCCTGGGCCTTAGAACCGGTCAGACCCTTACCGTGGATCAAGCAATTCAGGCAGTGTCCGTGCGAAGTGCCAATGATGCCGCCGTTGTGCTGGCTGAAAGACTAGCCGGCTCAGAAGCCGCCTTTGCCGAGCGCATGACCGAAAAGGCGCGAGAGCTTGGCATGCTGAAAACCACATTTAAAACGGCCAATGGTCTCCCTCACCGCGAACAGACAACCACGGCGCGCGATATGGCCAAACTCGCAGTTGCTATTCTTAATCATCACCGCCGTTACTATCATTATTTTGGCCAGACAAAATTCACATGGAAAGGCCAGACAAGGAAAAACACCAATGGGCTCTTGCATTGGTTGCAAGGCGTAGACGGGTTTAAAACAGGCTATACACGCGCCTCAGGTTACAATTTGATTATTTCAGCCCAGCGCGATGGCCGCCGTCTTATTGCCATTGTTCTTGGCGGCGCCAGTGGTAAATCCCGCAATCTGCATATGCAGGATCTGATTGAACGCAGTTTTGAGACAATGGGTGTCCGGCCAGTTGAGTCCCGCCCGCCTGTGGTTATCCGCAAAACAGAACCCGCAAAAATTCAACCGGTTCAGGCCTCAGCCCTAAGACTTCGAAAAAGCACGGACCAATTTGTCACCATCACTCAAGGTGCTCAGGATATAAAACTTCCTCCCCATAATACGCAAAGGGCATGGAGCATACAGCTGGGCGCTTATGCCAGTGCCAATAAAGCTGAAACACAGCTGAACACAATAACGGCTAATCCCAGTTTAAAGCTCAAAAATACCCATAAATCCATCACACCCATAACCCATCAGGGGCGTACCCTTTATCGGGCCCGGTTAACGGGACTTAGTGCTGAAAATGCCCATGGAACGTGCCGGGCATTGTCGAAACACACAAATAGCTGTCTGGTGATTGCGCCCGGCGGGTAAACCAAGCATTTTTTTATAGGCAACCGCCTCTAAATCTGTCTTAATACCCCTATGAGAAATCCCACTATAACACGGACGCAAAAAAGCCTGCGCGGACAGATTTGGGAATGGCGCGGCTACGGCGAAACCATCGCCTTTGTCCCGACAATGGGCGCGCTGCATTCAGGTCATTTGTCACTGGTTAAACTGGCCAAGCAAAAAGCGGATCGTGTTGTGGTCAGTATATTTGTAAATCCCACCCAATTTGCCCCAGGAGAAGATTTCGAAGCCTATCCGCGCACTGAAGAAACCGACGTAGAGAAACTAGCATCTGTAGGCTGCGATATGGTTTATATTCCGCGCAAAGGCTCCATGTATAACGCCCACCATGCCACCCATATCAAAGTCGGCGGGGTTGCGGAAAATCTGGAAACCGATCACCGCCCAACTTTCTTTGAAGGCGTCGCACTTGTGGTAACAAAACTTTTGAACAGGGTTGCCCCGGACATCGCCATTTTTGGTGAAAAAGACTACCAGCAATTGGCCACAATACGGCGTCTTGTTGCGGATCTTGATATGCCGATTCAAATTATAGGCGCCCCAATCGCCAGAGACGAACACGGTCTCGCCTTGTCTTCCCGCAATCAATATTTCGACGAACATGGCCTTAATAAAGCCCGGAAGCTTAATAAGATCATGTTTGCCTGCGCCAAAAGTCTGAGCGGGGGGGTACCCATTGAAACCGCAACACAACAAGCCCGTGAAGCTCTTCTATCAGCCGGATATTCCAGTATTGATTATGTCAGCGTGGCCAATGCAGATAGCCTCGAATTAATGAAAAAAGGCCCTATTGATGGCAAGGTAAGGCTGTTGATTGCGGCCCATTGCGACAATGTTCGCTTGATTGATAATTGCGCGATCTAACCTATCTTTTTTCCGGTGAAATATCTTTAATTTTTTCAATGAAATCAGATAGATCACTGAGTTCATACTTTGAATTCACCCGCTTGTCAGAGACAGGTTGATGGTTTACCGAAACGCCCTTTCTCCAGGCTTTTTCAGGCCGGATAGGCCTAGGCACGAAACCACCCCCACAATTTGGGCAAACATTGCATAATTTATCCACACAATCACGGCAAAAAGTACATTCATAAGTGCAAATCATGGCGTCACTAGCCCTCGCCGGCAGATTTTTATCGCACAGTTCGCAATTTGGGCGTATTTCTAAAGCCATGATCTATTCCCTTACTGTCATTTTAAGTCGAAATCCTGATAATGTACTTAACCAAATATTATAGTTTATGAGCCGTAGCCACTTATATGTGTCAAAATTACAACAGATTTTAGAAAAAACGCTACTTCGCGGCATTATAAGTGAAACATTACTTTAAACTGCATCTGAAATACGCTTAATTTCCGCCATTAAACAAAAACAGTTAAAGGCGAGGGAGTCCCATGAAAAAACTGTCTTTCAAAACCACGCTAGCGATGACGGCCTCCGTCGCAATGCTAGCAACTGCAAATACCGCTCCGGCGTTTGCTCAAGATTCTGGTCCAACCGTAGATGACGAAATCATCACAATCGGTACACGTCGGAAAGCACGCTCTGCAGCTGACACAACAGCCCCTGTTGATGTGATTTCAGGTACTGAGTTCACAAACGCTGCGTCTAGTGATTTATCTGAACTGCTAAGAGCTAACGTACCGTCTTATAACGTTAACACACAGCCGATTTCAGATGCTGCTACATTGGTTCGCCCTGCAAACCTTCGCGGCCTGTCGCCAGACAACACATTGGTTCTTTTAAACGGTAAACGTCGTCATCGCGCCGCAGTTATCTCCTTCCTCGGCGGTGGCCTGGCTGATGGTGCCCAAGGCCCAGACGTTTCAGTTTTCCCATCACTTGCACTAAAGCAAGTTGAAGTCCTGCGTGACGGCGCGTCATCACAATATGGTTCTGATGCTATTGCCGGCGTTATGAACTTTGTTCTTAAAGATGATGCCGAAGGCGGCTCTGTCATGGCCAAATACGGTTCCACTTATGATGGCGATGGCGATAACTTTGTCGTAGCCGGCAATGTTGGCCTTCCACTGGGTGACAGAGGATTTGTCAACGTAACTGCTGAATATCGCGAAGCTGATGGTACCTTCCGGTCCGAGCAGCGTGGTGACGCCCTTTCATTAATCGCTGCAGGCAATACAGCCGTTGCATCTTCAAATGTTAACACCGTCACAGATGAATTTGTTCAATATTGGGGCAACCCTGATGTCAAAGACGATATCAAGCTTTTCGTAAATACTGGCTTTGAAATCGGTGACAATACTGAGTTTTACGCTTTTGGTAATTACGCAACGCGTGAAGCTGAAGGTGGCTTCTTCTATCGTAACCCGACAAATCGCGGCGGGATTTATAATGGCCCGCAGCTTGATCCGCGTGATAATACTACAGCTTTGACGCTTTTGGACGATCTAGGTGATGATGACTCCAGTAACGATATCTTTGTCGCAGCAGATAATACACAATTTGTGCGACCTGATACAACCGAATCCATCCTAGTTGGTGACCTTGACGGTGTTGGTGTGGGTGAATCCTGTCCCGCAGGTATTCCGCTTCCGGGTGGTGAAAATACTGCGCCTGATCCAAACAATGCGCTTTATCAGCAAGTCTTCTCTAGCGACAACTGCTTCTCGTTCATCGAAACCATTCCGGGCGGCTTCACACCTCGTTTTGGCGGCGAACTGGAAGATATTAGCGTCGTAGCGGGTATCAAAGGTGAGTTTGACTTAGGAACAGGCCTGTCTTACGATATTAGTGGTTCATATGGTGAAAACCATGCCGATTTCTTTATCAATAATACTGTCAACGCCTCGCTTGGGCCGTTATCGCCTCGCAGTTTCGATCCAGGTGCGTACACACAGGCAGAAACCAATTTCAACTTTGATCTTGGTTATGCCATGCCAATTGACGGCTGGGCGGGTGATCTGAACATTGCCGCTGGCTTTGAATGGCGTCAGGAAAAATTCACAGTTACGGCTGGTGATATTTCTTCCTACACATCAGCAGCGACATTGACCCCGCAACAGGAAAATCTTCTCAATCAGGGTTTTGCACCTAACTCAAATGGCTTTGGCGGCTTTACAGCAGCCAGTGCAGGCAGCAATTCTCAATCCAACATCGCATTATATACAGATTTGGAAGCTGATGTTTCTGATGCATTGACACTTCAAGGTGCTGTGCGCTGGGAAGATTTTGATGTCTTTGGTGATACATTGAACTTCAAAGTTGGTGGCCTGTACCGCATCTCTGATGCTCTACGCATCCGCGGTACATACTCAACCGGTTTCCATGCACCTACGGCTGGTCAGGCCAATGTTGTCAACGTTTCCACAGTTTTCACAAGCGGACGCTTAGTTGATCGGGGTACACTACCGGTTACCTCCAGTGCAGCACAGCTGGTAACACCAGGCGCATCATTGAAAGCTGAAAAAGCCAATAACTTCTCAGCAGGTTTTGCCGCTGATATCATGGGCGGGAATCTGACAGTTGATTTCTTCAACATTGAAGTTGAAGACCGGATTTCACAAAGTGATGACTTTGACTTTATCGGCACATTGGAAGCTCTCGCTGCCAGTAACAATCTGACATTGGCAACAGGCGTCGCTGCAAATACCAACAACTATCTGAACCTCTTAGGTTCAAATGGAGTCATTAATCGCTCTGACTTTGATGGCTTTGAAGGCCTGACAGACTTCAGAACATTTGCTAATGATTTTGATACCCGCACACGCGGTGTTGATGTTGTCTTCAACCGTCCGTTCGAATTCGCCAATGGCGATTCCAAACTGACAGTTATCGCAAACTACACAGACACCAAAGTCACTGACCAAGGCGCTCTTGGAAACACACGGGTTCGTCAGTTGGAAGAGAACCTTCCAAATGTTCGCGGAAGCGCAACATGGTCACATGACACAGGCGGAATGTTCAGCGGTTTCCTCCGTGGTAACTATTATGGCAGTTTCTACGAAGCTCACCTTGATGATGGTACATTACCAATTGAGGCTGGTGCTGAGTTTACAGTTGACGCCGAAATTACAGCCGAAGTTCGCGAAGGTATTAAGTTCTCAGTAGGTGCAGAAAACCTATTGGATAATTACCCAGACAGAAACCCATGGGCCAGTATTGTTGGTGCCTCTTATCCGGTGACATCACCATTTGGATTTAATGGCGGCCAATACTACGCTCGGGTTCGCCTAGACTGGTAGTCACAAATACATAACAAAAAGAAACCCCGCTTTATGCGGGGTTTTTTAATGCTCGCAATAAACCACAAAAAACCCACACTTAAAAAAGCGCGGGTTCTTTAGAAGTTAAATGATAAAGATCTTATGGACGCTGCAGACAAACAGCTGTGGCTTCACCGCCGCCAATACATAACGACGCCACACCCTTCTTAGCGTCTCGTTTTTCCATTGCTGCAATCAATGTGGTTATGATACGCGCGCCAGAAGCACCAATGGGGTGCCCCAACACTACGCCGCCACCATTGACATTGACCTTATCATGATCAAGCCCAAGTTCCTGCATGGCAATCATCGGCACAACGGCAAAAGCTTCATTGATTTCCCACAAATCTACATCCTCTGCCGACCAGCCGGCTTTCCCGAGCGCTTTTTTCATGGCATCAACCGGAGCCGTCGTAAAATAAGCAGGCTCATGAGCGTGAGCTGCGTGGGATACGATTTCGGCTAAGATATTATATCCGCCTTTTTCGGCGTCAGATTTTTTCATCATAACTAAAGCCGCCGCCCCGTCATTGATAGAGCTGGCATTGGCCGCAGTGACGGTCCCATCTTTGGTAAAGACTGGCCGTAAACTTGGAATTTTTTCAGGCCGCGCATTGGCAGGCCCTTCATCATGCTCAACAACAGCTTCGCCTTTGCGGTGTTTAACCGTAACCGGCGTGATCTCACGATCAAAGTCACCTTTTTCCTGAGCTGCCTTGGCGCGCCGTACAGACTCTATGGCATAAGCATCCTGCGCTTCGCGGGTAAATTGATATTCGCTGGCGATCATATCGGCAAACACGCCCATGGCCCCGCCTTCATAGGCATCAGTAAGACCATCAAACATCATGCTATCGACAATCTCTGCATTTCCCATCCGCATGCCGCCTCTGGCTTTGGGGAGCAGATATGGAGCGTTAGTCATGCTTTCCATACCGCCGGCAACAGCAACATCCACTGAACCGGCTTTGATAGCATCATGAACCAGAATAGCAGCCTGCATACCGGAACCGCACATTTTATTAATTGTCGTCGCTTCGCAATTTTTCGACAAACCCGCTTTGATCGCGGCTTGCCGCGCCGGGGCCTGCCCCTGACCTGCCGGCAAGACACATCCCATCACAGACTGCTCTATGCTTTCACTAGAAACCCCGGCTTCTTCCACGGCCGCTTTGATAGCTGCAGCGCCCAGCTCCGGTGCAGCAACGCTGGAAAAGGCGCCTTGGAAGGCTCCCATTGGGGTACGGGCCATGCCTACAATAACAACAGGGTCAGTCATAAATGCTCTCTTTCAGGTAGCCAAATAAAAATCCGCCCCAATTTATGAGGCGGATACAAATATTCAATCCCTGTTTTACAGAGATGTAAGAAATATTATTTCACTTCAAATGTGATATTCATATTAACACGAAAAGCTGTAACCTTGCCGTCTTTTACAACAACTGACTGACTGTTCACAAAAGCGGACCGGATATGGTCAACACTTTTTGCTGTGCGCTCAACGCCATTTTCAATTGCGTCTTCAAAAGACTTTGCGCTGTCCGACATAATTTCCACAGATTTCATAATTGCCATGAGAGTTCTCCATTTATGATAAAAGACGAGCTATACGTCTTGATTAACAACGTAAGATTAACGCACAAATTACGGCTAAAATGCGGACTGTCGCAGATTAGGCAGTGCTGGTAATCCAGCCGCCTCCCAGTACGCGGGCCTGCGAAGCATCGTCTGCAGCATAGAATACACAGGCCTGGCCAGGTGACACACCTTCTTCTGGTGTATCAAGCTTCACAACAAGCTTGCCATCGATCCAACGCAGCGAGGCGGCTTCAGGTGGCCGGGTCGACCGAACTTTCACACCGATACGCAGGCCGTCCAAAGCCTCTCCATACTCACCGCTGCCGATCCAGTTCACATCTGTTAAGTGAATGATGGTTCGGCCAAGACTCTCCCTTGGGCCGACAATGACCTGTTTTGTATCAGCATCTATTCTGACAACAAATAATGGGTCCTGCCCAGAGCCGTCTTTCAGGCCAAGACCACGCCGCTGACCAATGGTATAATACATAATGCCGCGATGTTGTCCGAGTATGCGGCCATCTTCATGCACCATATCACCGGGATCCGCTGCATCGGGTCTCAGTTTTTCAATAACGTCCGTATATTTGCCATCCGGCACAAAACAAATGTCCTGACTATCAGGCTTGGAAGCAACCCGCAGACCAAATTCTTTGGCCAGTTCACGGGTTTTTGACTTATCCATACCGCCCAGTGGGAACCTTAGAAAATCAAGCTGCTCTTTGGTCGTGGCAAATAAGAAATAACTTTGATCTTTTCCATAATCATGCGCCCGGTGTAATTCCGGCCCGTCAGGCCCCATGACGCGCTTAATATAATGCCCTGTAGCCATGCAATCTGCACCAAGGTCTTTAGCGACCTTGAGCAAATCCCGAAACTTGACCGTTTGATTACAGCGCACACACGGGATCGGCGTGGCCCCCATTAAATAAGTATCAGCAAAGTCCTGAATGACGCTATCTTTAAAATTGCTCTCATAATCCAGAACATAATGGGGGAAATTCATCATTTCCGCCACGCGCTGGGCATCGTAAATATCCTGCCCGGCGCAACAGGCTTTTTCTTTCTGAATAGCCGCGCCGTGATCATAAAGCTGCAAAGTCACCCCAATGACGTCATATCCTTCACGGGCAAGCATAGCCGCACAGACAGAGCTATCAACTCCGCCCGACATAGCGACCACGACCCGAGTATCAGAAACCGGTTTCGCAAAGCCAAGACTGTTCATTTTTTCATTCATCGGCGCTTAAATCTCTAACAAAAGGTAACTATTCCGGGCAAATTTTTAACTTTTCACCCTGAATTCGTTAATATGGCGCTTCATATAGGGAGGTGATTGTTACAAGTCGAGACGGGATTCATCCGGGCTTCTGAAAAAACTTCGAATAGAATCAATGACTTGGAATTTTCAAAGCCAAAAATTAACCATAATGTACAGCCGTTAACCTTGGTAAACCATTGTTTTTATTGATATTTTTTCAACCCCCTTAAAGTCTTTTTAACAGACCCCGTTTATAAACTGTCTCATGTTTGGTGAAACAAGAAAGATTTAGGGGCCAAAAACATGACAACACAAAAAATGAAACGCGAGCATGTGGTTATCGGACCAGAGGGTACGCCGTTGACACTTGCCGATCTACCCAAGCCGGATACGGTACGCTGGGTAATCCGCCGCAAAGCCGAAGTCGTTGCTGCGGTAAGAGGAGGCCTTTTAACACTGGACGCCGCTTGTGAGCGCTACGGTTTATCCGGTGAGGAATTTTTATCATGGCAGAGATCTATTGAATCTCATGGCATTGCGGGATTGCGCACAACTCGGGTTCAGCAATACCGATAGCTACTTAAAACATAGATGACATTAAGAAGCCGCATTCTATTGAATGCGGCTTCTGGCGTTTTGGGGACCTAGTATACTACGATACTGTTCCTTAACTATAAGCACAGAAACCTCTTTACGCCGCCTAAGTTTTAGACCCGTCTTAAGACCTTTCCTTTAGATAGAAAATGAGCCGCAATAAGACGGCAATGTTAGGTTCTTAGGGTGTAAAATGGCGCAACGCACAAACACAGACTCTAAACTTCTGCCCAAGCAAAGGCTGATTCCTGTATTCGCGGCCAATAAAAATTTAGATCAGGCTGTGATGACATTGGCCCTGGCCAAAGCTGCTGCTGCCAGAGGCGAAACTGTATTAATGCTCGACTGTCAGAACGGAGCATTAATGAAAGCAGCCGGTATCATTTACAATAAAACTCTCACGGATGTTTTCTTCCGCGGTGCAAAAATGGAAGACGTAAAATACGTTACGGCCAACGAACATTTCACCGTGGCAGCAGCCGGGCGAATGAACCTCGATGTATTGCTCGGGTCTTTAGCCGCTCTATCACTTGATTATGATTGGGTTTTTGTTGGCACACAGGCCGGATGTACACCGGCACATATACGTTTGGCCGGCGCAGCAGACACAAGTCTTCTTTGTTATGGCTCTGAAAAAGATCAATTCATGCGCGCTTACTGGATGATCGAAGCTATGCGGCGGCGGCATCCTGAATTTGATCCTTTGCTTATGTCCTTTGGACAGCGTCAAAACGCCAATGAGTCCGCTCTTATGCTGATCGAAACCGTAAAAGAGTTCCTAGGCGCACCTCCGCCATATATTGGCCACGGCACAGACCCCTGGATTGCCCCCAAAGCACTCATAAATATGATAGAAATGGCTCAACTGAAAAAAGCCGCCTAATTTATTCATTAAAAGATTGTCATGCGCGACGGATTTTACCGTCCAGCCCGTTTGGTGTAATATAAACGTCATAACGGAGATAACATTGACCTATTTAAAATCACGTACACTCATTAGCCTTATGGCTATAGCTGCTGCCGCTTGCACGGCTGCTGCTCTGCCACAAGCTGATGCTAATCAGGACGGTACAATAACGCGCGCAGAATTCATGGCAGAATCCGATAGCCGTTTTGCCAAAACTGACACTAATCGCGATGGATACCTGTCCCAGGATGAGCGGGAGAATGCGAAAGCCATCCGTCAATCCGAAAGGCAGATCAAAAAATTTGATCGTCTTGATACTAATGGTGACGGTGTTATCACCCGCGCCGAGTTCGACAGCGAAACAGCCAGCCGCAAGGAGCGTCATAAAGAACGGCGTATGAAGTTCATGGACGCCAATAAAGACGGTCAGATTACGGATGAAGACCGTAAACTCCGCCAGGAAAAACGCGCTGAAATGCGTAAAGAACGGGGTGAACGCAGTAAGCGCGGTGATCGGAAGAAAGTCAGTCATTGGGAAAGAATTGACAGCAATGGCGATGGCCTGATCTCGGCCCAGGAATTTAGAAGCGGCGCCGAAAAAATGTTTGAACGCATGGATGCCAATGACGACGGAATGCTCACAGAAGGTGAAGGCCGGAAACGCAGGAAGCGCCTAAAACGACGCGGACGCTAATCCTTGCTCAGCGCAGCCAATGATACAAAACCATCCGGAGCCCATGTGGATCCGGATGGTGATTTAATTGCCTCTATTGCCATGGGTGATCAGACGGCCTTTGGGGTATTGGTTGACCGTCATGCCGGGGCCATTTCTGCTCTGGCTTCCCATATGCTTGGCGATGCTCATATGGCCGAAGACATCACTCAAACCGTGTTTCTGAAAACCTGGCAGATGTTACCTGCCTGGCGAAAAGGTGAAGCCAAGCTGATTACCTGGATGCGGCGCGTGGCCACAAATCTATGCCTTGACCATCTTCGCAAACATCGTCCGGTTTATATGGACCAGCTTCCCGAACAGGCAGCAGGTGATGCAGATCAAGAAGCAAGCCTGTCCAGCCTGCAAACCCGCCAACAAATGCAAAACCACCTCTTGGACTTGCCCGATCGACAGCGAGCTGTCTTGACCTTATCCTATTATCAAGATGTCAGCTTGAAAGAAGGCGCGAGTATAATGAACCTATCTGTCAGCGCCTATGAAAGCCTGCTTCGGCGTGCCCGAACGGCCCTTAAGACCCGAATTGCAGATGATAAGAATTTTAAACGGAAGGAAGCCCCATGACCCGTGATGACTTTATTAAAATCGTCGAAACTTATGGCGTAAATCCCGGACGCTGGCCACAAGATCAACGCGCCCAAGCAAAAAAGTTTATGAACGCTCACCCGGATGAGGCCGCCATAATCATGGATGCAGATCACAATCTTGATCACGCACTCGAAACCGCGCGGCTAACGCCCGGAACAGATATGTTAAAAGCCCGGATTAAAAGCGCGGCCCAATCAACTCCGCAAACCCATATCCCTAATCCGGCCTCTTCGCGTCGAGGTTTTGGATATCGCGCTATGGCCGCTATGGTTTTAGCCGCCTTTAGTCTTGGATTTGCCGGCGCAAATTTGATGAACAGCGCTGAACCTGAGACGATAACACAAGACACGACCTATCAACTCGCCGATAATAATTGGGAAGATATCGCGGAGGATTATGGATTTTCCGAGATTTATGAATGGGTAGAACAAACCGATACGACCGGATAGTTTCCCAATAAAAAATGGCGGGAAAACCCCGCCATTGCCCCCTAAATGCGCCCCCTAAAGATTATTAGGTAAGGTTTGAGCTTACGCTCCGCGTTTTAGACGTTTTTCGGCTTTCATGGCCATTTGGCGCGCCCGAACGCGCTCAAAGCTATCCAACGCTTCCAATGCCATTTGAAGCTCGGATGATAAATCTGTCTGCTGCTCTGAAATATCCTCTAAGGAGGTTCGCAAATTATTTTTTCTGGAAATCACAGACTGAGCATATGAGCCATAAGCCACATATCCTTCTTTCACGGCATCAGGATCAACCTGTTCTTCAGGGACACTATCCGTTAACTTTCGGATCTGCCGCTCTAAATCTTCACGCGTAGCTTCTAATACTGCAATTCTTTTTTGAAGATCCGCAATCGCAAAACGCGTTTGGCGGACACTCCGTTCCATGGACTGACTCATAACTCACCTAATCTAATTTTATGGGGTCTTTTGCCCCTTATGAGCCTTTATACCCCAACATGATTACGGTCTGGTAAACACAGGAAAAAAATTCCGGACCCTAAAATCCTAAAAATGATTAAGAAACTGCCATGATTGTTAACACTTGATTTACGGGATTCACCTAATGAAGAATTTCAGTTAACCATATCTGTGTCAGAACACAGAGTGATTCGCCGGGAGGGTATGATATGCGCGTGCTTCTAATTGAAGATGATAGCGCCACAGCGCAAGGCATAGAGTTGATGCTGAAATCAGAAGGTTTCAACGTCTATACAACAGATTTGGGCGAAGAAGGGGTCGATTTAGGGAAGCTCTATGATTACGACATCATTCTTTTAGACCTGAACCTACCGGATATGCCGGGATTTGATGTTCTCAAAACCCTCCGTATGGCAAAAGTCAACACGCCGATCTTTATTCTATCAGGAACCTCAGACATTGACTCTAAAGTCCGCGGATTGGGAACCGGGGCTGATGATTATATGACCAAGCCTTTTCATAAAGACGAGCTGGTCGCCCGTATTCACGCCGTTGTGCGCCGCTCTAAAGGCCATTCACAGTCCATCATCACAACTGGCGACATTAAAGTGAACCTGGATGC
>JAHDGM010000003.1 GCA_020627655.1 Hellea sp. | reverse complement strand
CGGCAATTAATGCCCAGCACAATGAAATGGCCCAGCAGGAGCAGGTTCAGTTGGCGAAGAGTCAGACATTGGAGCGTTATATAGAAAAAGGCAAAAGCTGGGTGGACAGTTTGCAAAATCAAGCGGCCACACAAATGGTGCTGATTAATAAGCTTCAAACCGACACCAAGCAGCGGGTTATTCTTTATGATGCGCTGACCAAGTCACTCAAGACGGCGCAGCAACAAGATGTTGCCCACAAGATCAATGAAATCGGTGTGGCTACAGACCAAGAGGCCCAAGTGGCAATGACGGCCATTGGCGCGGCGACCAATTCTAAAATGGCAGAAATGCTGGAAGCTCACGATGATCATATCGTCTTTGCGCGTAAAGTCCTTGAGGAAAAAGCCAAAGCTGATGAGCGTTTTGCCAGACGGTTTGAGAAAATCCTCGAAAAGCATGACAAAAATGCTTATGGGGCCGGCAGTTAAGGTTTGGGGTCAATAAGCCCCTATGGCCAGAAAGACTAAATCCCGTAAAGAAATATCGGATCAACTAACCTTCGATCACAAAGTGATCGAAGGAGCGCGGGCGACGCGCCGTTATTTTTCCAAGTTTGAACGTATCATTTCCCATATGGGTGATGTGGCTGCGCTTTCTTACAAGGAAAAACAGATTACTCCGCTGGAGGCGCGGGTCATTTTGCAATATCTGCAGGGTCTGGCGCATACATTTACGGCACTGTCCTATAAGTTCCTTATGGCTAACCGGGTCGGTGATCATTCCGGCCAGCTTTTATCTATTGATAAATCGGATAGTGGTTTCCCGATTTATTCTGAAATCCTGCAAATGGCCACAGATGCGCTGCAAGCCGATAGTTATTTGCTAAGCCTGTCTTCTCAAGGGCGCCTCAAGAAAGATATGATCAGTCATATTCTGGCCGAGCAAACGCACCCAACCAAGCTGCAATATGCCATGAGCCAGCGCATATATTATGAGCATCTGACAGGTGCGAACCTGTTTCTACCGCAAAACCATCCGCAGGCTCTATGGGAGGGAAAGCTTAAAAAGCGAAAGAAGAACCGCCACAAGGACAAGAAAAAACAATATCTCATCCATTGGGCCGTTTATGATAGTCAGAGTAATGTGCCGACTATTTATTTGATGGATTTGGAGGATACAGGTAAGAAAGCCCTTCCACTGGATGAGCGTCGGTGGCCGCGCGTTCAAAGTCATCTTTTATCTCAGTCCATGTCGAGCCTCAAACTGCTTACAATTGCCCGAGGACTTGATCAGGATTTTGACGAGCTTCACCCTAAACGTCTGCGCCGCGTACATTTAGGCCCAATGTATAGTCATGCCTTTACTCAGCAGCATGGGCCGCTACGTGATGTTTTGGCTGAGGCTGCGGGACAGCCCGGCCTTGACTGGGCGCTGGCCTGGACCGTTGAAACCCTGACATCAGAAAAAACTAAGCGGGAAAAAACGGGTATTTTTGCCAGCGCGCAAAGAGAGGTTTTCAAACTTGATAAAAATGCCCTCTCCGGAGATGACGGGGCCAGTGATATTCGCCGCGCGCTGATCTTGCCGCACAGGGCCTATCAGGTCTTAAAAGAAAAGAACCCGCCCAGTCTCGCGCGCACGCGCAAATATGTGGTGGGCACGGATTCAAAAATTCTAAGTTATATGTAGGACGATTATGTCACAAACTGGCGACCTCATGGAAATCAAAGAAGAGCGGATTAAAGAAAAATATCCGCAGGCGGAAAGCCTATTGGCAGGTTTTGATCACACGCCGCGTATTGCTAAAAAGGCAGATGTGCAGGCTGCTGCAGGCCGTGAAAAATCCCCGGGTATAGGCGGCGGTACAAGGCGGTTTAGATCAACCACACCTGGTCTTGTCACAAAATCCACAGCCCGTCCGGACGGTATCCGCCTCATTGATCGGGTTCATGCCGTCAGTGGCAGTGATGTTCTAACCTCCCCGCTTGAGGCCAGCGTGCTGACTTGTCTAAGGCGGGCTATTGCCACTGCCATGGTTGTCTCAGACCAATATGCCCAGCAAACAGGTCTTAGTGAACTTCTCAAAGATAATCTGGCGGGCAAATTATCAAAAAATCACGCCCAGGATTTTAGTGAACTTTTAGCAGCCAGTTCTTTGGTCAGCCTTTATGTTTTTGCCAATATGGCCAGCTATCTACTCTCCACTCACCAGGCAGAACTGACCGAAGGTACGGTTGAGATCGGGCCGGTGGATGAAGTGCTTACAGATAATCCCCAATTAGCGCTGACCGGCGCACTTTGGGAACTGGATCAAGACCTGGCTCTTTTTGTAAGCCGTGAGGATCAACTCATCCCGGTGGTGACAGCATTTCTTGAACAGCTCATGGAGGCGGTTGCTCTGAGAGCTTCTAATACGCCGCGCCTGGACGCTTTCACGGCTGTTAGCTACCGAGTCGAGGAAGATGATTTTCAGATCGATGGGTTTACACCTTCTACCAAGGGAAAGAGCAGCAAGCTGGTCATGAGTTTTAAGAAACCTCATGAAGTTGTGGGCAATCATATCGCCAAACATCAGGCCATGAAGCTCTCTAAAATGATAATGGCCTATGATTTTAAGCGGCAGCTCAACCCGTTCGCCGAGCTAGGCGGATTTGTTTTTACATTTATGGGCGATGGTAAACCCGGGACTGGCAAGACCACGCTTATTCAAATGATGGCCGGTCTGATCAATGAATATTGTCAGGCGGCGGATTATCCGTTTCGGTATGAAAACCTCTCTACGGATAGTATTGACAGCTATCAGGGTAAATCAGCGCAAAACGCCAAAAACTTTATCCGCAATATAACCGACCCTCACGTTATCGGGTTTGGAACTATTGATGACATTGACCAACTGGCCGGCAAACGCGGTGACCGTCAATCTTCTGCCGGACAGCTTGAAATCACAGCTGTGCTGATGGAAAGCTTCGCCGGTGCCAATACAGTGGTGCGCGGCAATTGCACTTTTGGTATGTTCTCCAACTATCCAGAGAATGTGGACGATGCCCTGCGTCAGCGGGCGGCGGCACGTTTTTTGGTGGACGGGCCGCAGACGCGCGAAGATTATATTGATATCCTGCATCTGCTTATGGGTAAAAACCATGATATCCCTGTGGGCAAACATGATCTTTACGCCAATCAACAAATCAAAAAAGCTATCGCTGCCAGTTATGATAAGCATAGCAAACCCCTCGAAGATGGGCTGATCAGAGTTTATGACAGGGTCAGCAAAGATATAGGAAAGCTAGACACATTAGCGAAGATCGGGACTTATCTGAAAGCTATTCAAGAGGTGGATGAACGATTTACAGGTCGTTCCATCAAAAACATTACGGATGCCATTAAAGTGCGCGCTATGGATTTTGAGCTCCCGGATGAATGGATGGAAAATCCGGATTTATTCCTGACCAAGGATTATGATACAAAGAAAAACATGATCGCGGATCTATCCAGACCCATTACCATTGAAATGGTAATGCAGGAGATCAATCGTTATGCTGATAGTGAGTTCCGTTACGCGGATAAATCTGATGAAGTGGCTATAGAAAATGCTGTTCGTGATATGCGCCGAATGGAAGAGGCCAAACGCCGTTACCTAGCGGAGAAGTCTGGTTGATGGAGTTTATAGTTTATAAAATTCCTGTCATCCCGGATTGCTGTGCAAGTCCGGGACCTCTCCAATATGACAGAAGGTCCCGGCTCAAGGCCGGGATGACAACTGGACACGCCATCCCATGATGCGGCTCGTGAAATATGGTTTGATGTTTGGTAATCTGATTGAGGTGTCTTCGGAAGCGCTGGTCAGTCGGTATAATCGTGCATTAAAACATATGATCGGTAAGGAAACCAAGCTGACAGAGTTTCATATTGATATTAGCGGGTATTCACCGGAAATCGGTGATGAGTTGGGAGATGATCTTTATTTGAATCCTAAAGGGTGTAACCAGCAGTTTATCTTGTTAATGACGGATCAGAAAACAGCGCCGCTTTTGTCGTCAAAATTTTCTACGTCGCGGTCTATCCTGCGTGACTTTATTGATGACCACGAAGAGGAGCTTTTCGCTCTTACGGCGCGCGAAGCGGTCACAGGTGAATTGGTGAATTCTGTTTTTGAAATAAAGACACCGGCGGATTTAATGCGGATCAATCAGATTACTATTGAAGCCGATACTGTCACAGAACATGTGGCCTTTGCCGAAACTCTGCAGGATAATATCAATCAGTTTATGAATGAGGAAGATGCGTGGTGGGACGATGTCTTGATTGCGGAAATGATAGAGCTTGCCAAAAAGACAGGCGATATCACACGCTTTCCCATACAGCTGAAACCTAAAACCTATGCTAAGGGCAATTACTATACGGCGCATTTTGGCGGTCTTTATATGTTTCGTGATGTTGCGCGCCCTGCTGTTATTGCCAGGAATGCCATAGACGGTCTTGCAGACATGGGCATTGAGTCGGCCTATACATTCTCGCAGCGCCGCGAGATTGCAGAATTTTTGTATAAGCAAAATTTGATCGAATTAATCGTTACGGAACAAAACGAAGCCGATGCGGCCATTATTCGCCAAAAACTTGATTTTATGATTATCGCAACCGCCGCGACTTTTGGAGACGACTTGGGGGATTTAAGCCGGCCGCAAATTCGCCAGATCGGACGACAATACGCCTCTAAATTACCGCCTGAATATCATGGTCTTATGGATATACACCGCTGGGCATCTCACAAGGGTCGATACCCCAGTCTTGATCCGGAACATCCTGCCTACTTTTACGCCTTCAGGTCTCGTCCCCATCCGGATCGTGATCTGATTAATATGTTATTAGCGGAGTTATCCCCCCTGGATTTCCGGCAACTCTTTATTTGTCACAAACAGGCTTTTTACGAAGCATACAGAAGCTGGCCGGACGCCAAGCGTGACTATGTGTCGAAATTTTTGGCTGATGAATATATGATCGATAAAGTTGGCGCACGCGAAACTTTGTTTGGGCCAGAGCCGGGAATGGATAATATGGGAACTAAACCTGACCCCTATGCACCGCGTATTAAGGTGAGGTATAAGACATAATGACCTTGTTCGGATGGATTATAAGAGCCGTCATTGTTTTCGTGCTTTTGACCTTTGTATATATCGGCCTCACCTTGACAAATAGACTCCGGGAAAAAGACCGGCTCAAAGACGCCTTTCCGACGGCTGAAACAGAACTTCAAAAAGAAGATTTCATTGATGCGGGTATGGCAAAATACAATAAATCACTTAAAGCTAAACTCGTGTTTGGCGTCTATCTTATCCCGATCGCATTACTTGCCCTTCTTATTTATCTAGGTCAGCACTAGGATTCTCATGTTTAAGCATATCAAAACGGCTATAAAAATTGCTCTGGCCTTCGGCTTTCTTTTATTTCTGCACTACAATCTACCGCAAAAAGATATTGTCAGAGTGGTCGGGACGTTTGAAATCAGGGATGATAAACCCGCGGAATCTTTTGGTACAGGGCAGGCCGATGCCGGATCAACAGGTTTTCCTAATCGCGATGTTCGCTATATAACTACCAAGCGCCCTAATAACCGGGCCATGGTTTACCGAAATACTGATACGGGTTGGGGTTGGCCGCCATATTTCAAATTTGACACCAGTAATCTGACTGCTGACGCGCAGGATTTAATTTTACGCCAAGAAGGTGGAAAAGAAATCTGGGTTGCTGTGAAGCATTATGGTTGGCGGATTGAAATTGTTTCGCTTTATCCTAACGCCATAAGCTTCAAAGAAGTTGATGGCCCTAATGTGCGCTTGATCCCCTGGTTTAATATTGTCTTTTTAACAGTCTTATTCGGGATCTTGCTGTGGATATGGTTGCGTGTGCGCCGCTTTAAGAAAAACCGTATTGACCCAGTAACTGAAAAAATCGATGAGAAGATTGACGCTGCAGCCGACAAGATCGGTGATGCTGCCGATGCGGCGGGAAAAGAGATTTCAGAGAGCAGTTCAGGCCTGCGAAAGTTTATGCGTCGCTGGTTTGGGACTAAATAAGAGACTCGTAGCTAACAGCATTGAATGGTCTGGGTTATTGGAACCGTATAGTCCCACGTGATATGTATTAAGTGTTAAGGACGTGTATTACTTGACGCCCTTCTCGACTCTGAGCCTTAGCTATATTATAGGCGGGCCTATGAGGAATCAGGACAAAGCATGGGACGTCATTATTATTGGCGGCGGACACGCAGGCTGTGAAGCGGCGGCGGCTTCCGCGCGTCTAGGCGCGGCGACTTTGCTTTTGACCCATAAGCAGGAGACCATTGGGGAGATGTCCTGCAATCCGGCCATTGGCGGTCTTGGTAAAGGGCATTTGGTGCGCGAGATCGACGCGCTGGGTGGTGTTATGGGCCTGGCCGCAGATGCGTCGGGTATTCAGTTCCGCCTCCTTAACCGCTCCAAAGGCCCCGCTGTGCGAGGGCCCCGCACTCAAAGTGATCGCTGGCTTTATAAACAGTCCATGCAAGGTATGCTGTTTAATTATCCTAATCTGACAGTTGAGGCTGAGGCTGTGGAAGATTTGATCATGGATAAGGGTGAACTGGCCGGGGTCGTCTGCGCAAGCGGCGCGGAATATGCGGCGCGGCGGATTGTGTTGACCACAGGCACTTTTCTCAAGGGCGTTATCCATATAGGCGAGCAGCGTATACCGGCAGGTCGGCACGGCGAGGCGCCGGCTATCGGACTGTCGGATAGGCTCTATGGTGCGGGTTTTGACATGGGCCGTCTTAAAACAGGAACCCCTGCCCGTCTGACTAAGGACTCAATTGACTGGGACGTATTAGATCAACAGGAAGCGGACGAAACTCCCCTGCCCTTTTCTTTCATGAATGACAGTATTGAAATCCCGCAGGTCAGCTGCGCTATCACGCATACCAATGAGCGCACGCACCGGATTATATCAAAAAATATAAAAAAATCAGCAGTTTACGGCGGCGGCATTTCTGGACGCGGGCCGCGTTACTGTCCTTCGATTGAAGACAAAGTGGTGCGCTTTGCTGATCGCTCGCAGCATCAGGTCTTTCTTGAACCGGAAGGCCTGCCCGGTAATCCAGATGGTAATACGGTCTACCCCAATGGCATATCAACCGCCCTGCCCGAAGACATTCAAGATCAGTTTCTGCGCTCAATTCGAGGGCTCGAGGACTGCGTGATTCAGCGTTATGCCTACGCCATTGAATATGACTATGTGGATCCGCGCGAGCTGCGGGTAACGCTGGAGACCCACAAGATTGCCGGGCTTTATCTGGCTGGACAGATCAACGGGACGACTGGTTATGAAGAGGCCGCTGCGCAGGGCCTGATAGCGGGTTTTAATGCCGCGCTGGCAGCTACAGGCCGGGCACCCTTTGTGCTTGACCGTTCGCAGGCCTATATCGGCGTGATGATTGATGATCTGATTACTAAGGGCGTAACAGAGCCCTACCGGATGTTTACGTCACGGGCGGAATATCGTCTGGTCTTGCGTTCTGATAATGCTGATCAGCGGCTGACGCCGTTGGGCCGGGAAATCGGCGCGATATCGCCAGAGCGCGCGGATCGCTTTGATCATAAGCTCAGCGCTCTGCGTAGCGCTGAAACAAAAGTAGTTGATCTGCAGGCGACGCCCAGTAAACTCAATAAGTTCGGTCTTAAAATTAATGCTGATGGCGTCCGCCGCAGCGTTATGGACCTGCTGGCTTATCCCAATATCAGCTTTGATGATCTATTGCCCGTCTGGCCGGAGCTATCTGATGTGCCGGACTATGCCAAAGAGCACCTTGAGACGGAGGCGCTTTATAAAGGCTATATCGAACGGCAGAGCCGGGATATCGCGGCGTTCCGGCGGGATGAAGGCCTGCGCATCCCTGAAGCCCTTGCTTATGATAAAATAGGCGGAATTTCCAATGAGGTAAGGGAGAAGCTTAAAGCCGTAAAGCCAGCAACTTTGGGGCAGGCGGCCCGGATAGAGGGCGTTACGCCAGGGGCTTTGACGGCGCTTTTGGCCTATATAAAGAAGGCAGGATAACCCAAACACTCTCAAAATGCCGAAAAAACAGGCGGGAAATGATCAAAAACCGTTTGGGTTTCAATCAAAAAACAGGACGATAGCCCGTAAATTTAACTCTGAAAAACATGAAACCATCGTGAAACGCCGCGTGAAACACAAGTTTCACGCCAAATCCCACTGTGTGAAACGGATGTTCCACGTGAAACATTATTTTATGAAATATCTATGTGATCAAAATGTTCCACGTGAAACATTGCAAAAATCACCCTCTAATGAAAGTATATGAAAATCATGCAGAGCTCACAACAAAGCTTCGCCGCGGAGGTCTCCGAAGGCGTTTTACAGGATTTCAAAGCCTGGCAGACGCTGCTGGATAAGTGGAATGCTCGCATAAACCTGGTATCAAAGGGCGCTATGGGAGATTTTTGGGGTCGGCATGCGTTGGATAGTTGGCAATTATGGCCACTAGTGCCGAAAACCGCCGAGACTATTCTTGATCTCGGCTCAGGCGCGGGCTTTCCGGGTATCGCTATGGCCATTGGTTTAAAGCACAGAAACCAGGCAGACGGTGATAAAGGGCAGGGCGGGACCGTCATGCTGGTAGAATCCGCTGGTAAAAAAGCCAACTTCCTGCGCGCGGTCATTCGCGAGCTTGATCTTCCAGCCAGCGTCTGGGCTGACCGGGCTGAGAACATCCCGCCGCAACCCTATGATATTATTAGCGCCAGAGCCTTTGCGCCCCTGCCGCGCCTTCTGACTTATGCCCAGCCTTTTTGGGGATCAGAGACAATCGGCCTGTTTTTAAAGGGCCAAACTGCGCAAGAGGAATTGACGCAAGCCGAAAAACAATGGACATACAACGTGGGAATAACGCCGAGTCGTAGCGAAGATCTGGGCGTTATCCTTAAGATCACAGGTCTCGAGCCAAAATCCTGAGACATTAACCGGACGTATATTGACTATGGCAAAAAAAACAACAGCCCGCATCATCGCCATCGTCAATCAAAAGGGCGGCGTCGGAAAAACCACAACAACGATCAATCTGGCCGCAGCGCTGACCTTGCATGGCAAGAAGGTTCTTTTGGTGGATATGGACCCGCAGGGTAACGCCTCGACGGGATTGGCCATAAGTCGTAAACTACGTGGTATTTCCATTTATGACGTGCTGACTGACGGCACAGATATTGATGAAGCTATTCAGCCGACGGGCGTAGAGGGCCTACAGATTGTGCCATCTCATATTGATCTATCGGCGGCTGAACTTGAAATCGGGCAACAGGCTGGGCGGACCACCCGGCTCAAAGAGGCGCTCGCCAAAGTCGCAGATAAATATGATTATATCTTGATTGACTGCCCGCCGGCTTTGGGTCTTTTGACGGTCAATTCTCTGGCCGCTGCGAGCTCTGCGCTTGTACCCCTGCAATGTGAATTTTACGCCCTTGAAGGTTTGTCCCAATTATTAAAGACCGTCGAAATGGCCAAATCATCGATCAATCCGAAACTGGTCATCGAAGGGGTTATGCTGACCATGTATGACAAGCGAAACCGCCTCTCATCACAGGTGGCGGAAGATGTTAAAAAACATCTTGGCCGCGCCGTTTTTAAAACCATAATTCCGCGCAATGTCCGTATCGCCGAAGCCCCGTCCTTTGGGCAGCCCGTTATGCTTTATGATCCGCAATGTGCCGGGGCGACCGCCTATATGGCGCTTGGAAAAGAACTATTAAATCGACACAATAGGTCAAATAACTGAATAAATTCAGAAGGTTAACTCATGTCAAAAGCAAAAAAGCCTAGCAAATCAAAGCCTGCTAAAAAACCTGCGCGAGGGCTTGGCCGCGGACTCTCCGCCTTGATGGATGATGTGGGCATGAGCGCTATTGTTGACGACACGGTTCAGCCAGCCCCCAAAGCAGTAGTCAGAAAAACGTCGAAAGAAACAAGTTCTAAAACTAAAGAAAAAACCACAGATACACCAAAGACAAAAACAGCCTCTAAAGCCGGAACCAAACCCAAAACGGAGGCGAGTAAAAAAGGGGCCTCTGAAACGCTAGAGGAAAAATCAATTAATTATGTGGCCATGGATCAACTGACCCGCAACCCGGATCAGCCCCGCCGCCATTTTGACAAGGCGCTTCTCGATGAACTCACCGATAGTATAGTCGACAAAGGCGTGCTGCAGCCCATCCTGGTACGGCCCTTACCGGAATCGGCCAAAGGCAAATTCAAAGGTTCCAAAAAACCATCTTTTCAAATCATCGCCGGTGAACGCCGCTGGCAGGCCGCGCTCAAAGCGGGCCTTGAAACTATCCCGGTCTTTATCCGGGATATCACGGATCAGGAAGCGCTGGAAATCGGCGTGGTCGAAAATGTCCACCGGGCCGACCTTAATCCTATGGAAGAGGCGCTGGCCTATAAATCACTTCTGACCCAGTTTCAGCGCACCCAGGAAGATGTGGCCAAAGCCGTCGGTAAATCCCGGCCCTATATTGCCAATATGCTCCGGCTTTTAAACCTGCCCAGCAGCGTGCAGACATATCTGGCAGAGGGTAAAATCTCGACCGGTCATGCCCGGGCGATTATTGCCGCGCCCGATCCGGCGCAGCTCGCCGATGCCATTGTGGACAAAGACTTATCCGTGCGTGATGCGGAAAACTGGGTCCGAAGGCTCAAACAGGATCAAAATCAACCGGTCCTCGACAAAGCGATCAAAGATCAGAAAAGCGCCGACATCCGTAATGTGGAGCGGCAATTGGCTGATGCCCTCGGCCTCTTGGTTGATCTGCGCCATAAAGGGCAGGGCGGGGAACTGCGAATTAAATATAAAAAAGCCGATCAACTCGAAGGCCTGATCACAAGACTCATGCGGGGGTAGGGCTTGCCCTGGATGAATTTAGGGCGCTCACATCAGGCCTGCTTCGGGCGGCGAAGGGATGTCAACGCATAATTGTTTTACAATTTAAATTGACCATGTATCAGAGAAGTTGAATAAAATTGTATCAGTTGGTGATAGTAGTAACGCAATCGAACTGAAAACTTTTTGCCATGATGAGTATAAGTTTTGATTAATGATGAAAAAGAGTGTGTTGAGTTTTGGTCAAAAGCCAAAGAGAATATCAAGTTGTTTAAAAAACTTGACGACGCCGAAATTGTGTTTGGTGCCAGAACAAGAAACAGTGGACATCGATATAAAACACTGCCTGTCGTGACAGATAAAGAACTGTTGAAATTTGAAAAGAACAATGGTTTTGAACTTCCCATTGAATACAAAACCTTTCTGCAAACATTTGGTGCTGGTGGGGCAGGGCCATATTATGGCATTTATGATTTTCGTAAAAACGTCCTGCCCAACACCTATACAAAACCATTTCCATATTCATCGACATTTGAGTTCACAGATGATGTTTCAGAAGACGATCCGATATGGAATTACGATGGGCTTGCATTTATATGTGAGGGAGGATGCGGAATTGAGTTTTTTATAGAACTTAACGGCAATAGCCCTGGCCAGATATGGTGTAGCTGGGCGGAAGAATGCTCTATCGAAGGTTATTTCCTAGAATTCTACCGAAAGTTTGGGCGCGGCCAAAAAAGATGGTTTGGGTATGCACCTATTTAACGCGTTAGAACAATCTATCCCCATTATAGGTGTTGCAAAAAATGCATTTATGGATACTCCGAAGGAGTGTGAAGTAATACGTGGTAAAAGCTTCAAACCTCTGTACGTAACATCAGTCGGGCTACCTCTCAAAAAAGCGAAAAGTCTTATTACGAACATGCATGGAAAAAACAGAATTCCATCAATACTTAAAGCCGTTGATCTGCATTGCAGGGGCTTGACTTGAAATTGTTCCATTATTGGCTGCTTGCGTTGGGGGAGGGTACGCCCAAAATAAGACAGTGAGCCAATGTTTGCTATGGGTGATTTTTAAGACGCTCAAAGTAGCGCAACAGTTAGCCCTCAACGTTCATCATCTTTGCATATATCTTTGAAGCGTGACTTAGATTCAAGCATAGTGCCAAAAGCCTATTTCGGCCCGTATTTCATCAATAGGGCAAGGCAGGGAACTGCGGATTAAATATAAAAAAGCCGATCAACTCGAAGGCCTGATCACAAGATTGATGCGGGGGTAGGGAGCTGAACTGGACTTGTTAAAATGTTTGTCTAAAATTTAATTCCTAGTTTGTAACAAACCGCGCGCTTCGAGCTGTAATATGGTCACGCTCTCCGATTTTGAATAATTCACCTGTAACTTCAATCGTGTTGCCAAGTTTTACATTATTGAAGTCGAACGCATTGCTAGATCCCAAATTTGGAATACTAAGGACGCTTTGGACGACGTGTTGTGTAGTTGGGTTGGTGAGTCGAACCGTATATCCGTCACCGCCAGGTTCAATATGAGTTATCCTGCCCACAAATGTAGTCACTGACGCTGCCTCCGCTCGATTAGAGCTCAAATATCTAACAAGTGTATATTCGTAAACTCCAAGGTCGGCCGGACAATGAGTTACATTTCGATCCATGTAATCCGCGCCAGGATCACAAATCTGTGTACGCTCCACTTCAAGCAAAGCTCCAATTCCAGGCTTATGCCTATAACCTTGAATATCCTCGAAGAAATTTCCACCATTCACAATGAGGCAGTCCTGCCATACCGGATGGAAGCCCTGGCATTTGGAAGTTTGTGGACTCACTTGAAAAAGAATTCGTTTTTTATCACCAGTCTTTCCAAAAGAGATATCCTGTTTATAATTTTCATCTCCAATAGAGCAATATGCGGGGTAAGATTCCGCAACTAGGCCGCCCCGCACTACGCAACCCTCAAATGTGTTATACAAAGAGGTTGATGCTACGTATGGGTTTGAAGCGCTTTGTGCGTTATGGGCAGCAATGTGATTGCTGCATCCTGATAGAAGGAGTATTGCTGCTCCAGAAACGGATATCAACTGTTGTAGTCTGTACATTTTTGCTCCAATTCTTATTCCTAAGACTTGCCTGTATTTGGCGTTACCTAGACTTATTAGCTAGGAAACATTGTTTCCCTTACATAAAGTCATTGTTTATCCATGCAATTGAAATATTGCACCCTGAAGAAATTTTAATAGAACATAGGTATGTCTGAAAGAACCGACCTACGCCAAATATCTCCAGAGGCATTGGAGAAGCTTAGACATACAGTACTTGAACTGTTCTCACAGCGCCGTTTCCATGAAGTCGGTATCCGTGAAATATGCGATAGAGCAAAAGTCAGTCCAAAAACTATATACAAATATTTTGGAAATAAGGATCAGTTGATTATCGCTTGTATTAAGAGCGATCTGAAACTCATTCTAGAAGCCTGTGAGAGCGCCGCGACTGCGAGAAATGAGACATCAGCGCTCGAGCAGGGAATAGCTTTTGTAGGAGAAGCTTTTGACCAGTTTGTGGAAAACCGAATACTAGCGCTAATTGTGTATGCGAATATTCCGGCTATATATTGGGTTGGGCACCCGGATTTCATTTTACATCAGCTCTTTAAGTTTATGGGCCGTATTGTATTCGTCGGTCAACAAAAGGGGGAAATGTGGGATGGGCTCCCACCCGATCAGCTCACGCAATTGACGTTAGGGATGATTCAACGAACAATTTTGCAATGGCTGGCTTCGGAAGAAGACGTAGCTCAAACGCTTAAAGATAACCTCTTGCAAGCTGTAAGAAAGCTGGTATCGCCTACCTAAAATCAGGTTACTTACATGCCTATTTTAGGTGCATAAAATCATTGAAGTGAGCGTCTTTGCTTTATACATATAAGTGGAAACAATGTTATCCATAATGGAGTTTTTATGTTAATCTCACGAAGTTTTATTACCGCTTCTATACTAGGTATTTTTCTTTCAGCCTGCGCTAATCAGCCCATATCGTCAGAAACAAATACTACGATCCCACCAAATACTACGAAACAAACAGATGTTTTTGTTGGCAAAGTAACAAGTATAGAAAATGGAAAAGACGGATCGACCGTTTTGCTCTCAAATGAAACAACAGGTGAGTTGTTAGACGCGGTCATTAGTATCCCCAATCTGGGACCTGAAAGCAAATTTGATTTTGACCATATTAAAACCGGAAATATTTTAAAAGTTTACGGCAAAAGTTTCGAGCTCAATAACCGTCAACGGATTGCTGGGAAAGTTGCAAAATCCTATGTTCCAGTATTTCTCAAAAATAAACGCGCAACAGCGACGGAGCAATCCCTCTGTGAGTCCCTTGGTGGAACAATCAAGAAAGCTGGTATATCTCAATTTGATAAGTGTGTTCAAACTTATAGCGATGCGGGTGATATTTGTCAGGACGCAAGTGACTGTTTTGGCCGGTGTGTTATAGACGGATCAGCAGAAGCCCTAACCATAGGCGAAACCATTTCGGGAATTTGCGAGATGGATAATGATCCATTCGGCTGCACGCCATTGGTCACTGATGGAAAATATGAAGGTACAATCTGCATAGATTAAGGCACCGCTTGACAAATTAGTTTATGGAACCGCGTATCCTGGGGGTTTCAAATCCATTCATTAGGCCTATTTCGGCCCGTATTTCATCAATAGGGCGGGGTTAGACTATGCCTTCCTAAGCCGCAAAGCTATATTTTACAAACTCCTTCACTGTCAGAGATAACTTTACTAAAGTTCGGTATGATTATTGATTCATGGGCACAGCACCCGACTTTGAGACACGCTCAAGACCCGATTTTTGCATCGCTTCACAGGTGGAATAAAACGGAACCCCCGAAAGAGCCTGTTCCTTTGTCTCTAACGATTGCCGCTATGGACGCCGCGAATGTTGATAAGAGTTTGATTTCTGCATGGCAGGCTCCCGGGAAAGATATGATTTCTAATAATGAGGTCGCGAGTTTTGTTGAAGAATATCCCAATAGGCTAATAGGTGTTGGCTCGGTAGACATATCAAAGCCCATGCAGGCCGTTCGCGAAATCCGGAGATGCGTTGAAGACTTAGGCTTCAAAGCCATTCGTGTTTTACCATGGTTATCTGGTGCTCCACCAACAGATAGACGGTTTTACCCAGTCTATGTCGCCTGCTGTGAGATGGGTGTACCCTTTTGCACGCAAATTGGGCATACAGGACCACTCATGTCTTCCGAGGTTGGCCGTCCAATCTACCTGGATCAAGTCGCCCTAGATTTCCCAGAATTGGTCATTATTGGCGGACATATCGGATACCCATGGACTCAAGAAGCTATTGCCGTGGCCACGAAACATGAAAATGTTTTTATTGATACCTCTGCTTACACAGCGAAAAGATATCCCGAAGAACTCATCGCATTTATGAAAAGCAATGGTGCAAGAAAAGTCCTTTTTGGAACGAATTATCCTATGATATTTCCGCAGAAGGCGTTGGAATATTTGGACCACCTTGCCCTGAGTGATGAAACCAAAGAGCTTTTTCTAAGCGGCAATGCCCGGCGAGTATTCAAAATATAAAAATCTTGACGTCTGCAATAGGGGTTGTGAGGAAGTTCAGATAACTTTGATCATCAAACGATGTAGAGGCTGCGTTGTCATACGCTATAATGGGTTTTGGAGTAATCGCCATTTTGGTTGGCATCAGGATCTTAATCTGGCCTTCGTTTGGCAAACGTTTTTTTGGTGATTGGGCTACATTAAAGCTGGATATAATTCGTCTGACAGTCTCTATTGTCGTGCTAGCCAGCTCATGGAATTCCCGGCCAAACCTGCTTTTTATTGCGGGCTGTATACTTGCGGCTGCCACCCTTTTCTTCGCTGTCATGGGGCGGTGGAAGACCGGGCACAAATTTGTGCAGAAGTATCTTGTAAATAGTGAACTGGGCGCGCGAATATACGTATCATGCGTGATCATCCCGATGGGCATATTGATTGTAATCGGGACTCTCAATTCATATAGCCGAATACCAAAAGCACGGCGGACGTGCTGACGATAACCAATCAGGAATTCATGTCGTCAAAAGCATGACGTCTTTCTTCTTCGGTCAATATAGCGCCGACCTGCATTACGGACTTCGTTTCTGTCTTAGCCAGAAAATAATTGAAAAAATTTCCACATTAAGAAACAAACTAACAGCCGTAATTTTCATAGGATCAGGGGTTGGACTAGCACTCGCAAGGATAGATGATTGAACTTAAACTTAAGGAACTGAATAAAGCGCAGAGCGCGGAGCTCATATTCAACTTCCTTGCCTAGCCGTTTAAGTTAGCTCAAAGGAAACACTAAAAAGTATAATCCTGCCAAGATGACTAAGATTAATAACATTGGGATAATGGTGAAAGCGAATTGCAGATATTTTTGTATTCTAAGCATGCGCGCACTATCGTTTAAATGGGGAAAAGGTCCGTCAGGAACTGGTAGCTCTAAGAAGGCGCAAAGAGGCTCCCAGCCTTGCGATACTTCAAATACAAGTAATTTTTCCGAGGGCACAATGGCCTTAACTTCTTGAATGTGATTTTGGAAAATTGTCTTGGCGTAATCTTCGTCGTCAAATCTGCCGTTAAAAACCTTTTGCCAAACATTCCTTTGCGCAAGATTATGCATATTACCAACTTTAGGAATTAAAACCCGCGCCCATTTTGGTATGATCGTGCTTAATCGATAAATGGTTCTTGATGTGCTTTTGTACCATTTATCCACATCGCGCACTGTGAGAATAATTTTTGCGTCGGGGAAATGCGCCATGAGTTCCTTGTAATAAGGACTGGCGGGAAAATCGACACAGGCTTCAAAGCCATCAAAGACAAAATCCCAGTTCGGGGCTTCGCCGTTCCCAATAGCGTTCCATAGTTTCGTCTGATTAGAACTGGACAGAACTTCGAGCATATGATGCGTTTTTACATATCCCAGCTGTTCCAGAGCAGCTTTTAAAGACAGGGTACCCGTTCGGCCAAAGCCGGCTCCAATGATTTTTAGTGGCATTACGATATATCCTTGGTTTTCCCAATTATCATAAATATAAGTAATTGCTCATATTTTGGCTACTCGCATTTAGCTTAAGGAAAATCGTTTTGGCTAAAACACCTATAAAACAGAGAAAAGAGCCCAAGCAAGCTCGGTCAAAAGCTACAGTAAATGCTATTTTAGAGGCTGCAGCTCACATTCTTGTCAAAGACGGATATGGCGCTTTCAATACGAACCATGTGGCCCAAAAAGCCGGAGTTAGCATTGGTTCCTTATATCAATACTTCCCTAATAAGGAATCATTGATCGCAGCTCTTTCATTGAGTCATGTTACACAAATCCGGGATAGTTTGAGTGACATTGAATTTTCGCCCGATATGAAATTGGAAACATTTGTGCAGCTAGTGGTCAAAAACCACATTAAGTTGCACCGGATAAATCCAAAACTGCATCATATTTTAACAAAAGAAGTTTCTGCTTACGGGGCGTTAAACCACCAGCAAGTTCTATCCGATGAGATACAAGAAAAGCTTTATTGGATGATGAAGTATCATACGGAAACTGCAAAATTGAAAAATCCTCAGCTGATATTATTCATGATTATGAATTCGGTTGAGGCAATTACGCATACAGCTATGTCATCAAAAATGGAGTATTTGGATTCGCCATTATTTGAAGCAGAGCTGGTTAGATTGGTTTTAGGCTTTCTTTCAGAGGCAGAGAGGGATCCTACTAATACTGAACCCTTTATCCCACCAGAAAACCCTGTTACAAAAAATTCAAAATAAAGAACAGTTATCCGCAAACGCTTTTGGCCATCTTAGTCAAACCTTCCTCGACAGTGTCCAGGTCCATAGCGGCTCGGCGATCATTGACATTATCTGGGTCTTCTAAGGGCTGTAATGTCAAATTACCTTGCGGCGTGCACTCCCATGTCGGTTGAGTTCCATAGCGTTGTTCCCGTCCAGTATTCACGGCGACCCTGTCCCAAAGATAGGCATAATTACCTTTGTCGACACCTCCGTTTTCCAAATAGGTTTCCATACGCTCAAGTGCAATTTGTTGCAGCTCAACATGATCATCTGCGTGCTGCACCATTAGCCAGGCCGCCAATGAAACACGCGCGCCAAATCTGTGACTATCTATCCAGTCATACTCATCCAACAAAGTTTTCATATATTTAGACGAGTTTTCATCTGCGATGGTTGTACGAGTTACGGCCAGTCTTCGTGTCCAGTAGTCAGCACCGGTTTTATCGTCGGTTCGTGATGCAAGATAAACACGCCGTGCGGCTTGATCTTCGACCCAATGCCTTGCCAACTTCTCTTGGACTTGCGCGATTGCCTGATTATTGGATTTTTTATATTCCGCCTTTTTCCAGTGGCTCGCGAGGGACTTTTCAATTTTCCGGTCAAAGTTCTTAGTTCCTTTTGCAAAAACCTTGTCACAAGCTTTTTGCGATTTGGAATTTTGCGCGATCCTTGTTCCGGCCTCGACGAGTGCTGTCGCTGCCCACTCTCTAGGCGATAAAAGCGTTGTCTTGCTATCAAGCTGTGCTTCATAATCAGGAAGTTTTTGGTCTTTGCCACCTTGCTTATAGGCCCATTGGCAATAATCATAGGTTCTAGCCATCTCTGGATCTGTTTGTAGCAATGTGATGTTTTTAATTTGTTCGATGTCTGTTGCTTCTACCTTTTCACAGCCTTGCGTTAAAAAAACCGTCAGTAAAATATTGGCACCAACTACTAAGTTTTTGGAAAGCATGTTATCTCCATAAGTTCATAATTCAGACCTATGAAAAAATAGATACGCAAAGCAACAAAGCGCATATTCGTTATTGGGCGTGATTATACGCCAAAAGGTGATTTTAGGAACTAAATGCCAGTTCGCGATGCGCGAATAGGCATAAACCCACTTTACAACCAACCAATATCGCGGACGGTTTTCAGGCCGTTTCGGCTAACAGGAACTTTACCGTCATTTTTTAAAGTGATTTCACCATTACGCCCTGTGGATTTAATATGACTTATGGCTGTTTTTGCCACCCACCAAGAGCGATGAACCTGCAGACCCTCGACATCGCCCGTATCCAAAATAGCATCGGAAAGACGCATTAAAATAATATCGTCGCCTTTTGATGTGTGTACGCGAACATAATGATCCTCGGAGGATAAGGCGTAGAGATCAGACGATTGAAGATGAACCGGGAGCCGGTTTAATATTTTGGCTGGAATTTTAGCAGGTGTTTCATCTGGTTCGGATATGGCGATTGCGTTGGGTCTGGTTTTCAAGACTTTTTGGCTAAGAATAAAAGTACCGGCTAAAATTAAGATCATGACGATCCAGATAAACAAAACTGTCGTCGTAAAAGGCGGAATTTCATCAACAGAATACATTTGGTAGAGCGGGGTTAATACAGCTACGGTTCCGCAAATTGATTGTAAAAAGGCTTTCGTCAAATCGTTCCATTTTAATTTAAAAAATGTCAGAAATACTTCGCAGGTAAAAATACCAGCGCCGCCAATGAGACCTAGTAAGATCCAGAACCAAAACCGTTCATCCTCATCCATGCTTAATGTGGCTTGAGGAGAAAAAAAATAGAACATGATGCCGACTAGAGTACTAATCAGAATAAATATAAATGCCTTGACCATTAAGTTCCAAGTCGTGATGGAAACCTGTAATGTTTTGAAAGACATAAAACCTTATATCACCGTGAAGACTTAATGGTAAAGCCCAAGCGGGGTTACTTAAACTAAACTATCCTTTGAGAGCGAAAACATCACCTGTCACAAAAAATTCAAAATAAAGAACTGGTAAAACGGAAAGTTGATATGATATAAGGGTGCGAAAAGGAAATATAATGAATAACGAACCCTTTTCACCGGTCGACCTTTCGACGCTGACTCTCTGTAAAACTCCGGCCGAAGCGGTCAAAGCTCTTAAAAAAATATATGCCAATCAACTCGAATTAATTCGGGCACGATTTGAAATCTATGCCGATGGCAAATCCATGAAGGATGCGCCGGATAATGGAGTTTATCCTTTATTGGCCGTATCGGTTCCTGCGCGGCAAGTGCGCCAGACCAGTATTTTATCCATGGGCCGGATTGCCGGCGACACGCTGCATATGACCACTATAACGCAGCCAGAATTATTCGAAGACTATCTGACTTCACAGCTCGCCTATGTTGAAGGCCGTTTCAATGTAGAGATTTATGTGGGTCTGTCTGATGTGCCTATACCGCTGACCTTTGCGCTGGAAGCGGCGACGGCGTCATTATCCGGTAATCAAAAAGACGGGCTGCATTATTTCTTTCACCTGCCTAATCTGGCGGCGACTAATGATGAGATCGTCAATGGTAAGGCGATCCTGCGCCGGAGCGGGCCGCTGCCTTTGTCTCTGTTCACGGCCGAGCGCGTTGATTATTCCCTCCACCGCATTCGCCATTATACGGCGACAAATCCGGAATATTTTCAGCCCTATATCTTATTCACCAATTATCAGCGCTATGTGGATGAATTTATCGAGACGGGAATTGAGGCTGTCAAAAACGGGGACGCCGAAGCTTTGGTTGAGCCGGGCGGGCGTATCACCCGCGCGGATGGGTGTCCGTCCTGTGATGAAATAAAGAAAATGCCGCAAATGCCGGCCTACCATCTGGTACGCAAAGATGGCCGCGGCGTGACCCTGGTCAATATCGGAGTAGGGCCATCCAATGCGAAAAACATTACGGATCATTTGGCGGTATTGCGGCCAAATGCCTGGCTGATGATCGGCCATTGCGGGGCGCTGCGACGCTCCCAGCGTCTGGGGGATTATGTTCTAGCCCATGCTTATTTGCGTGATGATCAGGTTCTGGATGATGTACTGCCGCCGTCCATCCCCCTGCCGACCATTGCCGAAGTGCAGCTGGCTTTGACCAAGGCGGTGCTGGACGAGACGGGCCTGAAGCCGTCAGAGCTGAAAAAACATCTGCGCACAGGCACAGTGGTCACCACAGATGATCGAAACTGGGAGCTGGATTTTGAATATATCGCCGCGCGCCTGAATCAGGCCCGAGCCATTGCCATTGATATGGAAAGCGCGACTGTGGCCGCCAATGGTTATCGCTTCCGTGTGCCTTACGGGACATTATTATGCGCGTCGGACCGGCCCTTGCACGGCGAGATCAAACTGCCCGGCATGGCCGATGCGTTTTATCAAGAACGTGTGGGACAGCACCTCAAGATCGGACTTAGGACGGTGGAATATCTGGCCGAAGAATCCAAAGCCGGAACTCTGCATTCCCGCAAGCTCCGCAGTTTTGACGAGCCGCTATTCCGCTAGCTATTGGGGGCGGACGAAAACGCCAGTGGTAAAAGGCGGAATGGTTATACTATCGAGCGCGATTTGGCTTTGCCGCACGGCAGGGTCTGCGCCGCGTATCTGAACGGGGTGTAGACGCAGCCGGCCCGCGCCTTTTATGGGAAAGTTTTGCGGCTTGCTGCCCTGATTAAACAAGACGATAATTTCGGACCAGCCAAGATCAATATCCGGCAGGCTTTCATTGCGATAGCCATCATCCAGGGACACGACGATCAGATCCTCGCGCGGATTGGCGCCTATATTTAAAAAACGCATGCGTGCATTTATATCCTCTGAGTTTTCCAGGTTAAATAAGGGCGAGCTTTTCCGAATGCCAATCAAGTCCAGAGCAACTCCCATGGATAAAGCGTCACTAGGGAGCGGCTGCGAATCTGCGGCTATAACAGGCGCGCCCTGACCCAGCATGGCCAGAGATAAATCACCTAAAATCTGTCGAGACGAATTACTATCGGCCCGAAGTGTGACCGGCGGGGTTACAAAATTATGATCGGTTAATCTTTGCCGAATTGCGCTAAGCTGGGCGGGGCTTGATTTCTCTTGGCCAGGCCCGCTATTTTCAATCTCAATACCGTAATGGTCCCGCCAGCTTTTTTTAGAATCGTCCATGAGTTTTCGCATCATGACGCGGGACATATCCGTTTGAAAACAACATTCGCTGGACAGGTTATCGCCGCTTACGGGATCTCTTTTTAAATAATAGGCGGGCACAATTTTGTCGAGAACCGAGAGTATATCCGTTCCGGCCTGATAAACCTGGTCATAATTCAGTTTCATTTGAACTTTTAATCCCATGCCGTGAAGGGCCTGCACCATAGCGCGAAATTCCCGCAGGCGCGCCGGGCCATCGGCGTTACCGGTATAACTGCCTTCAGGCACAAAAAAGTGGACGGATTTAAACCCCGGATCATAACTGTCCATTTTATGGATAAGATTGCGCAGTGATTTGGCGCCCTCGCTATCCGGCTCAAAACTATCAAGTCGCGCTTGTAGGTTTTGTGATGGGTCACCGCTCTTGCAAAACTCGGCCTGATCCCAGATTTTTACACAAAGTTCAGCGACTGTGTTCTCCAGCGATATCCGCTCAAACGGAACTTCATTGACGCCGCCAAAATCCGCCGCAGGCAAAAGACGGATTGTGCTTAAGCCCGCATCAGCCAAGGACTTTAAATGCGAAACGGATGCCGTGTCTTTCTGCGCAAAGGCCGAATACCGCCCGCGAATATTAGATGGTAGCGTCGCGTCATATTCAGAGAACTGCCCAATATGGGCCTCATAAATAATTTCTGACTGCGAAGGAGATGCAGGCGGGCGCTGATAATTATCCCATCCATCGGGTTTGGTTGCCGGATGATTTAAATCGACGACCATGGCGAACTCACTATTGGCGGAAAGCCCTAGCGCATAAGGATCGATAACTTCATAGGTTTCAACCTGCCGCGTGGCCGGGTGATAAACCTCCAGCTCATAACGGTAATAAAGGTGGTGATCCCGAGGCGCTGTTTCCGCCCGCCAGATACCGGTCTGATGATTGAGGGTCATGAACGCAGTTTCAATGGCCGCAAAGTGATCATTGTAAATTTTGACCGATACGCTGCGCGCTGTGGGGGCCCAAAGCGTAAACTCAATCTTATCCGCGACTATGCGCGCGCCATATCGACTGTTATCATCGGCGTCATTCATACCGTCTGTGTAGAGCCGGTCTAAAAGATGTGCGGTCTGGACATAGTATAGACTTGATAAGGTTTTGCCGTACCAGCGCCCCGCCAGAACCTCGCCCTTTATAATGTCCCGTATGGTTTTGGTTGTAGCTTTTATCTCATAGGCCTCATGACCTGATAGATGCGGAAACTGATCTATATCTAAAAAGGGCGTTTTGAGTTTTTTAAGCTGATAGGCTGACGGGGTTTCGCTTCCGTTCAGTCCTTCAGGATAAGCGATAAGACGCGCATAATCTCCACCGGATTTTGGCAGCAGGATAACATTCTCGGACACCCAATGCGCGGCGCTATTTACATCATGACTGTTCATATAGGCCTTCAGCGCCGCCGGATCGAAAGTTGACCCGGCCCGGCAAGCCGTAAGGACAGCTAGGCAGAAAATGCAAATCAAAAGGCGCATTTGTGTTTTTCACAAATGCCCGGAACAGGTGCAAGCTATTTTGTCGGTTGGCTCCGCCTGTTCAGCCTGAAAAGTGCTATGTATTTTTGAAATTTATGTGCTGGAACAGGGCCGTTCCCAGTAAAATAACGGCGCATAATAATTGTATTAAATCCAGGGGAACATCCTTGCCCTTAATCACAGGCATAACAGCGTCAAGTATTCCATAAGTGCCCATGGCTGCGGCGATGAAAACGACAAACCTATTCATTATTATCCTCATATTCTAAACTTAGTTTTTGTACCTGCGTACCGATGGCATAGACATCTACGCCTTCATCATTTGGTATTATTCGAAATTTATTGGCGGCCTTTGCAATAGGGGATTGCGTAAATGTTTCGCCGCCATCGGCTGTATAAAAACCGCCGGCCATTGTGCCGACCCAGCCATGATTTTCATCGGCAAATCCGATTCCGAACTGCCGCGCTTTGGTGTTTGTAGTCATTGGAAGCTCTGTCCAGCTTTGTCCGCCATCTGTGGTTTTAACGATAATCTGATCCGCATTTTCCGGGTCATAGCTCTGTACTGTAGCGTAACCGATCTTGGATGTTGGAAAACTGGCTTTCCAGATCAGCTCTCCGGGGCGGGTAGGGGCGTAGACCCGGGTCCAGCTTTGTCCTCCGTCCTCAGTTCTAAGGATCAGGCCTTGCCGCTCAGAGGTGCTGGCAAAAACCAAACCAGTCATCTCATTAAAAAACTTAACATCAAGGATCATGCCTGCATGACTATCCATGGGAATAACCGACCAGCTCTCTCCGCTATCGACAGAGCGCAATATCCCGGTGGGCCCGCCAACACGGCCCGCAGCGTGAATAACGATATGCGGGTTTAAAACGCCTTGATAAATCCGGTCGGATTTCAAGATATCTATGGCGCAGACACCTTTAATGGTTTTTCCGCCAAGATCGACAGCGGTCCAGGTGACGCCCCCATCCTCTGTGCGGTATAAAGGCGTTTCGTCTTCTACGCCGGGATAATAATCTGTGCCCACATTGCCGATATATCCCGTGCTTTCATCCACAAACCCCAGAGCGCGAATAAATGTACCGGGACGGCTCGCAATTAATTCCCAGCTCTCGCCGCCATTTAGAGTTCGAAACAAATCACCTTTGCCGGTCCCGTACCAACCATGGGTCTTATTGACAAAGCTGACATCATCGCGCTTGCCTTTATATTCTGTGGTCGGCAGAGTTTCCCAGCTATTATGATAAGCAATCGTTTTGGGCGCAGCTTCCCGCTTGGCAAAGTCCACACAGGACGCCAGAAGAACAGCTCCGCTAAGGCAGAATAATCTAAACATCATATTATGATGTTATCCGGCTATTACGGCCTATGACAAAGGGAAGTTCGTCCGTACGGCAAAGGTTTCGTGTACGGCATCCTGCATTATTTCAGGTTTTAACGCTTGATTGTTACACCTGTCGCGCCTGAACTAAAGGCCTCGCGTACAACACCAGCATCAAAAAACACTATCCGGCCTGGATCAGTTTCGGTTTGAGGGTTGCTATCCGTGGCCCAACCAAGGACAAACAAGTCAAGATTTTGTAAGTGAACGGGTGTGTAAGCAACATCGCTATTGCTGGCGAAAAAAGCGCTCAGGTCAATGTCAAATTCACCATCTTGCGGCAAAGTATTTACTGTACCAGGATTATTAAGAGTATCGAGAATAACAGTCCCGTCTATTACATAAACGGCCCCGCGCCAGCGTGAGACGCCAAGAAACTCCTGATTGCCATCCCCGTTCATATCATCAACCATGGCGCCAAAACTGGACCCCTGACCGCCGGAACGGGTAAGAATGGAAGAGTTGTTACCAAAATAACGTGTGCTGGTGGCCGGATTTATAGCGGCGAACTCATCGCCATCTATGATATGAATATCATTCCGGCCATCAAAAAATAGCAAAGTCGGTATCCCGTCCCCATCATAGTCCTGACCTGGCGAAACAGTATCAATGGAGGTGCCTCTGACTTTGAAACCTTGTGTAGCCAGATCCAAATTATCCAAATCAATAATCGTTGTCGAGGCGGTAGCTAAAGCGCCGCTTTTGAGGAAATAAATACTCTCATTACTGAAATTGCGCTGCGAAATAATGAGATCCCCAACACCGTCTCCGTCAATATCGGGGATCGGCAATAATTCACTAACCTCTCGTCGATTAAATGCTCCAAATTCACTGGAGCCTTGGAACGTAATGTCAAATCCGTTGGCTATGGTTTTTGGGCTGCCGCTAGTGTCTACACCATAGATGATACCGGCCTCACCAACACCATCATTTCCACCCAGCAATATAACAGCAATGTCATTGAGACCATCGCCGTTCACGTCTGGTATCAACTTGGCATTCACAAGACCGTCAGGACTTGTAAGAGCATAATGAATACGATCCGCGCTGGCTGGATCAATATTGCCTTCAAGCGCGTTATAGTCAGCTTGTGTATCGATCGGGAAAAGATAAATATTACTGTCCGAGACAAGTAATATATCTGTACCATCGCCGTCGGCTTGGGGTAGCCCGGTAAGGGCATTGGGAATAAAATTGCCGGTATTATTGCTGGTAGTAAAACGGCTGCCGGAAGCTGTGCCAGCGCCGACAGCAATATCACCCGTGACACTGTTTATAAACTCGCTGTCAATAATATAGCCGGAGGTTTCGCCTTTCCCGGTGACATTCGTAACGGCCAGTTCCGGGTTGCCATCACCATCCACATCAGGAATCTCCATAAACGGGACGCCAAAAGTTTGCAGAGCTGTTTCGCCTAAGATAGAAAATGCACTTGTTTCTGCATCGTCATCTAAATCTATAATGCTGACTTTGAAATCAGACCTCAGGTCTGCATTTTGGAAACGCCCTGTAAGTTGAAATTCATAGAGGTTATCTGCGTTTGCATCTTGTGGGTCTTCGTAATTAAAGACGGTTGAAGTTGTCAGTGTTGTCGTGACTGTTCGGTCACCATTGCTATCGGGTTGGGTGATGGAAAAGCTAACAGTAAAAGGAGCGGCATCTGCTCCGACAAGAGCCAAGTTTTGAGGTTCTTCATTGCCAGGGGCGTTGACCGTAAAATCTTGAAAAACATACGACGCAAAACTGCCATTCTCTTCAAAACTGGCTTCAAACAGACTTGGAATTCCGCCATTAGCCGGGGGAGTCGGAGTGCTGCCACCCCCGGATGGAGGCGCGGTGGGGGAAGAACTACCGCCGCCCCCGCCTCCGCAAGAAGTTAAGCTGATTGCGATTATACTTGCCGCTATTGCGCTTTTTAGATGCTTGAAATTCATAATAGTCCCCAAATTTATTTGAGTTAACAATAAAAAAGACCGGCTGTAAATCGGGATGTGATCATCCCCAAACTAAAACCCTTCAATGTCAAAGGGTCTTATCCATATGGTAATTGTGTATGGAAACGCCCTCAATATCAAAGTCACGCCGACCATGATCAGTAAATCCTTTTTTCAAGAAAAACCTGCGAGCGCCTTCGCTGGCTACTGTATAAAGTAATTGAATGCCGAGCAGACGCGCCTGCCTTTCCAATTCATCATAAAGTAAAGAGACCACACCGGTTCCGGCGACTTCCGGCAAAGCATAAACATGATCAATATGCCCGTCAGCTTCCAATTCGGCATATGCCATAACGTGATCAGAATTGTTCACGGATACAAATGTTAACCGCCCATCCTCATTTCGTGCCAAAATATCCTTAACAGCAGGGCCGCGCACCGCCCATGACATAACCTGCTTCTGAGAATAAAACCGACGCCCTAATTCCAAGACCGAGCGTTTAAAAAGGCTCGATATGTGATGGGCATCTTCTGGCTTGAACCGTCTAACCTGCATGTGAACCTTTTACAGACTTAAAGTGCGTTGATCTAGCCAAGGATTAATCCATTAAAACCCCCTAAGGAAATCTGACGAAAAAATCACTTGAAATTCAAAAATTTCAAAATATATGATAATTTTGACGATAAAGCGAGCTACAGCGAGCCCTGAACAAGTTAGAGCTTTTACCAAAAAGCCTCATTGAATGGGAAATCTGTCAGCCGTCTCTGCCAAAACAGAGCAATAGCCGCCGGTAACGTCTTGGTTTTTGGTTTGCTGCGCTAAGGAGTTTACGCAGCCCTAAGGATTGAGAGTTGTTGGATGAAGGCTGTGTGGTCTCATACCAGTCCAGATAGAATTACTCACCGGCTGTCGCAGCTGGGCGAGACTTTTTTGTCGTGGGATTTGCTCGATTTTTTTGCGGCTATTGCTGAATTTTCAAGTGAGGTGCGGGCTTAGCCCGCCTAACCCACTGCTGGGGTTGCTTTATCGCGGCTCCAAAAATTTCACCCTATTTGTGTTGAACTATTATGAAATCCTTATCCGTATTGCGGGCTGGGGTTTCCGAGATACCGGTAAACCCTTTATCCGTTTCCGAGCGCATTCACGGTCTTCCGACCTTTCGCTCTGCCGCTGAGCTCCTGAGCCAGTATCAGGGAGACGATCACATTTACCTGATTTATCCGGAGAAAATCCGGCAGGCTGCTCGTCAATTCCTGAGCGGCTTTAATGGTCGTTCTTTATATGCTGTTAAATCCAATCCGCATCCATCCTTGATTGCCGTTTTGTGGGAAGCAGGTATTCGTCAATATGACGTAGCCTCTCTGCGGGAAGTGGAATTCATGGCGGCGTGCTATCCTGAGGCTGAACTTTACCTGATGCACCCCGTCAAATCTCGCAGATTGATTGCGCGGGCCTATGAGCTGGGTGTTCGTAATTTTGTTCTCGATTGTGAAGATGAGTTGTTGAAAATTCTCGACAGCACGGATGACGCAAGAGATTTGAACCTCTTTATACGTCTGGCCCTGCCTAAATCTGATTCAAAAAACGATACAGCGTTACCCCTTGCCGGAAAATTTGGCGCAGATTTTGAAACCGCACAAAACCTGCTTCGCAGAGTACGACGCGCCAGTCGTAAAATCGGTCTAAGTTTTCATGTAGGTTCTCAATGCATGGAACCGCAAAGCTATGATCGGGCCATTGCCTATGCGGCTAGGTTGATTAATGCGGCAAATATACATCTCGACGCTATTGATGTGGGCGGCGGATTTCCTGTGGCTTATCCAAACATGGATGTGCCGGCGCTTGATACCTTTTTTGACGTTATTCATAAAAGCCTGATCAGGCACGGTTTCGGTCATTGTGAATGGCTGGCTGAGCCCGGACGGGCATTATGCGCCGAAGGAGGTAGCACGCTCGCCCGTGTGGAACTTCGTAAAGGCAATGACCTCTATCTCAATGACGGCGTGTTTGGCTCGCTGTTTGATGCTGGTCACTTTCGCTGGAATTACCCCCTTACTCTGCACCGCAACCGACCACCCTCACCAATGAACATGCAGAACGGATTTCGCCTGTTCGGGCCGACCTGTGATTCCATGGATGTGATGGAAGGCCCATTTAATCTGCCCGCAGATACAGCCGAAGGTGACTGGATCGAATTTGCCCATTTAGGGGCTTACGGCTCTGCTATGGCCACACATTTTAACGGATTTTACTCAACCACTTTTGTCGCAATCGAGGATTAGATCATGACGACACACACAAATTCTAAAGCCGAACTGCTCTCCAAACCTGTTGAGCATTTCGACATTACTAAAATTGACGCTCGTCCGATAATCGAGGCCATGGGCAAAATGTCTTTTTCAAGCCGGGATCTGGGCCGGGCCTGTGATATTTTTAAGGCAGCTGTCTCTGACCCTGATTGTTCGGTTATCCTCACATTAGCGGGCTCCACATCGGCAGGTGGTTGCATGGATGTCTATCGGGACCTTGTGCGTTATAATATGGTCGATGCCATTGTTTCGACTGGGGCGTCCATTGTGGATATGGATTTCTTCGAGGCACTCGGTTTTAAACATTATCAAGCCGCCGGCCCCGTCAATGATAATGTGTTGCGTGAGCATTATATCGACCGTATTTACGACACTTATATTGACGAAGAAGAGCTGCAACACTGTGATCACGTCATTTACGAAATAGCCAATTCGTTAGAGCGCCGCCCTTATTCCTCTCGTGAATTCATTTGGGAAATGGGCCGCTGGTTAAAAACCAATGCCAAGAAAAAAGACAGTCTCATTGAGACTTGTTATGATCATGATGTACCAATTTTTGTGCCGGCCTTCTCCGATTGTTCGGCCGGGTTTGGCCTTGTGAAACATCAGGTCGAAAACCCCGGCAATTACATGTCCATCGACAGCGTGGCCGACTTCCGCGAGCTGACCGATATTAAAATCGATGCGGGTTCAACCGGCCTGCTGATGGTGGGCGGTGGTGTGCCGAAAAACTTCGTTCAGGATACAGTTGTCTGCGCTGAGATTTTGGGCGTGGAAGCCGAAATGCACAAATATGCTGTTCAGGTCACCGTGGCTGATGTGCGTGACGGCGCCTGTTCGAGTTCAACTTTGCAGGAAGCTGCAAGTTGGGGCAAGGTACAAACCGCCCTGGAGCAAATGGTCTTTGCCGAAGCATCCACCGTCATTCCGCTCCTGGCGTCAGATGCCTATCATTCTGGTGTCTGGAAAGACCGCCCACGCCGCGAATTTGCCTCTTTATTTGAGACAAACACATGAGTTCTCCATTTTCAATTTTGAAATCGGAAAATGGGTTTCTCGGTCTGCCTTCCAATTTGGCCAGATCATATGAAGAGGCTGGTGCTGTGATAATTCCTTTCGGGTTAGAAGCGTCCGTCTCTTATGGCGGCGGAACAGAAATTGGACCCAGTGCTATGATAGCGGCAAGCCATGAAGTTGAGTTGTTCGATGAAGTTTTTTGGTGTGAACCCGTTGAGCAATATGGAGTCGTGACCGCTCGAGAGCCCGTCATCGATAACAATGATATCTCAGCGAGCTTGAAAGCATTAGAGGCAATGACAAGCGCGGTGTTGCAGGATGGCAAATTTCCTCTCGTTTTTGGCGGTGAGCATTCCATAACGCCCGGCGCTATTCGGCCCTTTCTCGATAAATATGAAGATCTGATCATTCTACATTTCGACGCGCATGCTGACCTTCGTGACGGCTATGAAGGGGAGCATTTCTCGCATGCATCAGCTATTCGTAGAGTGCTGGACAATCCTAAAGCGGAAATCATATCGGTGGGCATTCGTAATATTTCCAAAGAAGAGATTCCATTCCTGTCCGAGAACAAACATCGCATAACAATTCATTGGGGCAAGGATAGAAAGTTTTGGAATTATGATAAAATCGTTGCCCCTCTCAAAGATCGTCCCATTTATTTGACTTTTGATCTGGACGGGTTTGACAGCTCGCTTATGCCCGCAACAGGTACGCCCGAACCGGGCGGTGTTTTTTGGGAAGACGCCATGGGCATTATTTCCAGAGCCGCGAAAGTCGGTAGGATTGTTGGGGCTGATATCAATGAACTTGCACCCATAGATGGGTTTCATGCACCTGATTTTCTTGCAGCTAAGCTTGCTTATAAAATATTAAATTACGCCTTAGCCAAGCCTGAAGAAAATATATTTCAGGGAGGTGTCAATGGATGAAGAACCTGACTACACCCGAATTCTAGATATTATTCAGAACTGCGAAGATAGTGATAAGCTAATTGCCTTTGTCCAGAATGCGCAAAAGAAAAATGTAACTGTTGTCGCACAAGCCGCTAGATTACAGCTCAAAAAACTCATCCCGGAATTAAAATCAGGAAGTTTTGAAAACCAATTCTGGAAAATATTTTCTGCCTATGAAGACCTCTTATTGGAAAATCTCAAGCCAACAAAAATACTGAATATTTCACGTAATGAAGCCCGGTCTTTAGGAGAAATTGAGGCCCTAACAAATTGGATAAATGAGGGCTATCAAAGCTGGGCGCTAAATACCTTTGTTTCAAACAAACAAAGCAAACTTACGGCAGAAAATTTGAGTTTAAACCATCCAGAGCTGTTTGATGACGAAACTCTAAAGAAAGCCAAACAACGTCTGGAAAACGCAAAAGCTTTGTAAATTAAATATCTAGTTGGACTTGAAAGGAAATCGAAATGTCCAAGCGTCGCAAAAACAAAAACATGTCCTCAGAAGAGTATGATGAATATCTAAAAGATACTATGGGGAACATGTACCAAGCCCCAAAGGGCAAAAAACCAAAGGGTAAAGACCGCAGAAAAGCCGGAAAAAACAAGCCTGCATATTGGGATTAAGCCAGTTGATCAACTGACTTGAATTATTCACCGCCGTTTTTCGGCAAAGCCGGATATGGTCAGGAGGATTTTTCCGACGATGGCTTCGCCGGGCGCGCCGGCGGATTTGAGCTTTTGTTCGGCGGATAGAGTTTCGGAGAGCGCGCTGTGAAGTGCCTTCATGGGCCAAATCCGTAAGTGATTTAAAAACATACGTTCCTGCATACGAAAGACAGGCGGGCGCAAGGCTTTGATGGCGCTTTCCGGCCGTTCCCCTGCGGACATATGGGCCCCGGCTTCGAGCAGGCGGGAAATATGGCGCTGCAGGGATAAAAGAATAACCGCAATATTCACCTTGCCCGCAATGGCGCGTTTAAAGGCATCATCACATTTAACAGTCTGGCCGTTCATGGCGCTCATGATGATGTCATCGATGGAGGCGGCCTGCGCGCCTGCCGCCAGAGTTTTAATATCGTCAATAGTGACCCGGGCATCGGGCACTGTGCCATAGCCTTTATAAAGGATCATTTTTTCAATTTCATTGCGCGAGAGTGCCCGGTCACCTTCCAGCAATGGCACCCACATATCCAGAGCGTCGCGATCAATCTCGATGGCGTTTTCGGTCAGCTCGCGCCGGATGAGATTGGCCAGATCGGCGGCGCTGTCTTTATAACAGCCAATGGCCGCAAAGCGCCCGCCGGCCTCAAAGGCTTTGCGAATGGCAGAACGCGGCGTAAGATCACCGGCTTCAACCACAAGCCGGGCGGCGGCTTTGTCCGGATGGGTGTCCAGATCCTTGATGATTTTGGCAATGGCCGTGCCGGAGCGTTCATGATCCAGACGCAGACGCACCAGGCGCTGATCCCCAAACATGGAAAGCGCGCTCATCTCATCGGCGAGCCGGGCAGGATCGGCGGTCAGATCATCGGAGGTTAAAACCGAAGAATTAAACGCATCGTCAGGATTATCAGAAAATTTTTTGATCAGCCCTTCAGCCCGTTCTTTGGCCAGCCCCCTGTCCGGGCCGAACAGCAAAACACCAATGATGTCCGCAGGAGGATTATTCAGAAAATTACTGACCCGTCCCCCGGTGATTTTCATGGAGCCGTCTTGTTGTAATATGCGGCGAGGCGAATGATGATTTGATCGGCTGCATCACGGGCCACTTGTTCCGTGGCATTTTTCTCGGCAGATGTTCTCGCATAAGGATCACGCGAAGAGCCAAAAGTTGTGGTTGACTGAATATTGCCTTTGTCGAGATTTTTGCCCGTGACACTGTCATTAAGTTCATATTTGACAGTCATGACCATATCATAGCGGCTTGCTACATCATTAGAGGTAACCCCATATCCACGGCGACTGATCTTCGGGGTAATGCGAAGTGTGTGCCGCGTGCCATCACTGCCGATCCGGTCCATCAGGCTTTGCTGTAGATAAAAGCCGCTTTCCTGCTGCGCAATATCTTTATGTTCGACGAGTTCGACTTTGATGTTTTTAAAAGCCGCGCTGTCACCGCCCATATTGGGGGCATGCATGGGCGTGAAGCCGCAGGCGGATAAAGTGAACAGGGCAGCGGTAAGGGTAAGCTTTTTTATCATGAGGCCACTATATTAATAATCCTGCCCGGGACAACTATGACTTTTCTTACAGTTAGTCCATCAATGGCGCGTTGGACCGCAGGGTCAGCCATGGCCAGTTTTTCGGCCTCGTCTTTGGAAATATCCACTGGCACTGAAATTTCGCCGCGGCGCTTCCCATTGACCTGCAGGGGCAGGGTCACCGTGTCTTCGGTCAGAAGGCTTTCATCGGCCACAGGCCAGGGCGCGTGATAGCAAAGCTCTTTCCCGCCCAGCTTGCTCCAGCATTCTTCGGCCAGATGAGGCATAAAGGGCGCAATAGCCCGGATCAGAATACCGAGGCTTTCAGCCTTGGCAGCGTCATTGGCTTTATATTTGCCAAGTGCGTTGGTCAGCTCATAAATTTGCGCGACAGATGTGTTAAAGCGAAAAACATCAATACCGTGGGTGATTTTGGCGATGGCTTTATGAGCTTTTTTACGCAGCTCCAAGGCCGCGCCTTCTGCGCCGTTAGCTACTGTCATGGGCCTGTGATTGGACGAACTGTCACTGACTAAAGCCCAAACCTTATTGGCGAAACGCCATGCTCCGATAACGCCGGCTTCTGTCCACTCCACATCCCGATCGGGCGGGCTGTCGGATAATACGAACCAGCGGGCAACATCCGCGCCGTAACCTTCAATGATGTCATTGGGATCAACGACATTTTTCTTGGATTTGGACATTTTAACAATGTCGCCTTTATGAATTGGGGCTCCGGTTTCAAGGTGAACCAGTTTTCCATCATTATCCGTTACATCTGCTGGCATGACAAAGTTTCCGTCCGCGTCAGTATAGATGGCATGGGTGACCATGCCCTGCGTGAACAGGCCGTCAAAAGGTTCGCCTGATGGCAAATCTAAAAGACCGCAATCCCGCAGGCCGCGAGTGAAGAAGCGGGCATAAAGCAAATGCAGTACGGCGTGCTCGACCCCGCCAATATATTGATCAACAGGGAGCCACTCACTGGCGATTTTTTTATCAAAAGGTTTATCGCCGGGCTGTCCATTACCAGAGCCGCCTGCAAAGCGGGCAAAATACCAGGAGCTATCAGCAAATGTGTCTAGCGTATCCGTCTCGCGCCGGGCGGGCTTGCCGCAGTTCGGGCAGTCCACATTTTTAAAAGTCGGGTGACGGTCAAGCGGATTACCCGGCTTGTCGAAATTAATATCCTCCGGAAGTTTTACCGGCAGGTCAGCCTCTGGAACGGGCAACACGCCGCAATCCTCGCAGTGAATAACCGGGATCGGGCAGCCCCAATAGCGCTGCCGGGAAACGCCCCAATCGCGCAGACGATATTGCACTGTGCCTGTGCCTTGGCCCATAGCTTCGATTTTCTCAATAGCGGCGCGAATGCCGTCATCTTTATTCAGCCCATCCAGAAAGTCAGAATTATAAAGCGTACCTTCGCCGATATAGGCCTCTGTGCCGACGTCATAACTGGCAGCGTCTTCGCCCTCTGGCAGGACAACCGGAAGCACAGGGAGATCATATTTACGGGCGAAATCCAGGTCGCGCTGATCATGGGCGGGACATCCGAAAATAGCGCCTGTTCCATAACCCATGAGTACAAAGTTCGCGATGTAAACTGGCAGTACCGTATCTTGGAAAGGATGCTGCACTGTTAAAGAAGTTCTATAGCCGATCTTCTCGGCCTTCTCGATGGCCTCTTCGCCTGTACCGATGCGGGCGCATTCTTTGCGGAATGTTTCCAGTGCTTCGTCATCCTCGGCCAGTTTTTTGGTCAGTGGATGGTCAGGGGAGAGGGCAATAAAGCTTGCACCGAAAAGCGTATCCGGACGGGTTGTGAAAATTTCAATTCCTGAATGAAACTCTACTTCCGTTGTAGTCAGCCAAGATGCAGCGTTGATCTTAGGGTTGCCCTTAGAGCTTTTAAGTGTTTGGGATGAAAGAACCCTATCGCCTACAAAATTCATAATTGTAGGTCTTGCCCACTCAAACCGCATTTGTAGGCCTTCAGACCTGCCAATCCAGTTCGCCTGCATGGTGCGGACTTTTTCCGGCCAGCGATCCAGCGTGTTTAGTCCTTCCAGTAAATCTTCGGCGTAATGGGTGATTTTAAAGAACCACTGATCCAGCTCTTTTTGCTCCACCAGAGCGCCAGAGCGCCAACCCCGCCCGTCAATGACTTGTTCATTGGCCAGAACGGTGTGGTCGACCGGATCCCAATTAACCTTGGCGGTTTTGCGGTAGACCAGATCATTTTCCCAGAATTTCAGAAAAATGGCCTGTTGTTGTTTGTAGTAAGCCTCGTCGCAGGTGGCAAACTCCCGTGACCAATCCAGCGCAAAACCCAGCCGCTTAAGCGGCGCTTTCATGGCCGCTATATTGTCATAGGTCCAGCCTTTGGGGTGCACGTTTTTTTCTATGGCCGCGTTTTCCGCCGGCATGCCAAAAGCGTCCCAGCCCATAGGGTGCAACACGTCAAATCCATTGGCTTTTTTATAACGGGCAATCACATCGCCCATAGCGTAATTACGGACATGGCCCATATGAATACGGCCAGACGGATAAGGAAACATCTCAAGGGCGTAATATTTACGCGCGCCATTATTATCGGCCCGAAAGACGTCGTTATCTTCCCAGACTTTCTGCCAGCGCGGCTCTACTTCAGCGGCGTTATAGCGGCTCATCATGACCTCATTTATTGTTCTCGAAGCGGGTCTATAGCAGCTTGGTAAAGCATGGCTAGATATTTTTAGAAAATCTAATTACGGGGATCATCTATGGCGTTTGATATTCGCGCTTATAGCTTCTGGGCGAAACGCCATACCATTGCTTGAAGGCTCGTGAGAAAGAGCTTTGATCATTAAATCCAAGGGCCTGCGCGATCTGAGCGAAGGACATGGATTCATCGGTTAAATAGATTTCGATAAGTTCGCGCCTGCAAATCATCACAAGCTCTCGAAAACTGGTATTTTCGCTAATCAATCTTCGCCGCAAAGTCCGTTCACTTATATTAAAGTTATCGCAGAGATCATTGATTGATACCGAGCCTAAATTAAGCCGGTCTTTAATATGGACTTTAATGTCAGCAACTAAATGATTTGAGGTTTCTAATTCCGCCAGTAATTGATCAAGCTGAGGCCGGAGGCGTTTGATCATATTTGGATTTCGGCTCGGCATTAAAGCATCCAAAGCCTCGCGACGGAAAATAATCTCATCTACATTTGCGTTAAATTCGACTTTGTCACCAAAAGTCACATTATAAAGATGCGTGTCTGAAGACCTAGAGTGCCTGAAGCGCATTCCTTCTATGGGCGGATCTGTTGTCCATAATAACCACCTTCCGATTGAGGCATATCCAGCAAAGATTGCTTCTACAAATTCCGGGAGATTTTCCAATCCGTCAATATGGGGTGTCCAAACACATTTTGCGTGCTTTTCGGTCAGTTCCAATCGGGTTCGACCGATTTCCTGAATCAAAGGCTGATAGGCGATATTAAACTCAATCACTTCTTTGAGGTCATGGCAAAAGGCTAGGGCATAAATAACATCAATATTTCGTTCCGGCCGAAGGTTAAGGCCAAAGCGAAGCCCAAGAGCAGGGTCGTCCATTTGTTTTTTACTCGCGCCAATGACGTCCAGTAATAATTGTGCGGGGTAGCGTCTATTTTTATGATCAAGGCCTTTTATGCCGCCATTAGGAATGTCAGGTAAAAGCTCTTTTCTTACGCCAAATTCGATGGCGCTTTTATAAAAAGATTTTAAGTAAGCGGCGGCTACAGTGTGCCGTTCGCCTAATTTGTTCCCCGAATTTTCCCTTGCGCCCATATGTGGATTATTCCAAATCTGGCCGTAAATATCAAATGTTTTGTGGCATTTCGGGCAGTATGGCTGAAATTGCACATAAAAAGCATGGAAAACCACAAGAATATTAGTGAATGAAATGTTACTATAAATCATTCCACTATCGTTGAGATAACCGGAATTTCCCCACGTGGGCTTAGAATTAAAACCGAACTCTTTAGCGGGGCGCACAGAGTTCGGTTTTTTTATACCTATAACGCCATCCCTTTTGCCCGGCACAAATAAAGTGCAAAGAGAGCTTTTCCTGATTAAAAACTAGGCTGGCTCTCTCCATTGCCTGCTCTTTCCCTGTTTAGATTCGTCATACGCCCCGTCGGGCTCTTAACCGAAGGCATAAATATTCACGATGAAGCTACGGGATGGAATAACTATGGCACATTTGATCAGAAGATGTTTAGGCGCGGGCGGAATTTCACTATTGGTATCGCAAGCGGCTAGCGCGCAGGATGGGGCCTTAAGTTCAGGCGACACGGCCTGGATATTAACGGCCACGGCACTGGTTTTGTTCATGTCTTTGCCGGGACTGGCTTTGTTTTACGGCGGGCTCGTCCGGGCTAAAAACTTTCTTTCTGTCCTTATGAAAGTTTACGGGATTGCCGCGCTGGCTTCAATCATCTGGGTGGTCGCCGGTTATTCCATCGCCTTTGGTGGGGCCAATGAGTATTGGGGCGGGCTTGATAATTTATTTTTAAAGAATCTAACCCGTGAAGGTTTGTCCGGTACAATCCCTGAAAGTGTTTTCCTGGCTTTTCAGATGACCTTTGCCGTGATCACGCCCGCGCTGATTGTGGGGGCTTTTGTTGAGCGGGTAAAGTTTCTGCCGGTCATGCTGTTTTCTGCTCTGTGGATTTTGACGGTCTACGCCCCTGTGACTCACTGGATTTGGGGCGGCGGCTGGCTCGCGGATAAAGGCGTAATTGATTTTGCTGGCGGTCTGGTTGTTCACGCAACAGCAGGTATCTCGGCTCTGGTCTATGTGTTTCTGCTCGGCAAGCGCCGCGGATTTCCAAAAGAAATTTCACCGCCCCACCGTCCGGCTATGGTTATGATCGGCGCGTCCATGTTGTGGGTTGGCTGGTTCGGCTTTAATGGCGGCTCCGCTCTGGCGGCTGATGGCAGTGCAGGTATGGCATTATTGGTTACTCATATTGCAGCAGCCATGGGCACTCTGTCCTGGATTGTGCTTGAAGCCATCTTTAATAAAAAAGCGACTCTGGTCGGCGCCGCGACAGGCACGATTGCTGGGCTTGCCACTGTAACTCCGGCGGCAGGCGTTTTGGGACCGGGCGGCGCTTTACTGATCGGGATGATCGGCGGGGTTGTTTGCTATTATGCAGTGCTGCTTATCCGCGTGAAGCTGAAGATTGATGATAGTCTGGATGTATTTGCGGTGCATGGTGTGGGCGGGATGCTCGGTATTTTACTTCTGCCATTTCTCTCTGCTACGGCTCTGGGCGGTACGGGTGAAGGTGACTTTATGGTACAGCTAACTGGGACGATTGTTGTTGTGGTTTGGTCGGCCATAGTGAGCGCGATTATCCTTATAGCACTCAAAACCATCTTTGGCCTGCGCGTGGATGAACAGGCGGAAATCGAAGGTCTGGATTACGCGCTGCACGGCGAGTCAGCTTATAATTAAACGTAAAGGCCGCGGGGCATCACTCGCGGCTTTATGGTCTTGACCTCGGCGCGCGCCCATTTAACCTGTCACTATGACAGATATGACGCCCGAACAAATCACCGCCGCGCTTAAGGCGGGTATAATCAGCGAGACACAGGCCAGTGCCATGCGGGCTAAATTATCGCCCGCCATTAGCTCAGGCATAGAACCATCTGACCAAGCCATGATTGGCAATGAAGATGATATGCGGTTTTTACGCAGCTTTTCCGATGTGTTTATTGCGATCGGTCTGGGCTTGTTGTCGGTCGGTCTTTTCGCCAGCTTCCTGTTCATCAGTAAGGGCGGCATCATGTTTTTAGTGCCAGCCGCGATTATGGCGGTTTTGGCAGAATTTTTTGGCCGCCGGAAACGGCAGCATCTTCCCACATTGATTACGGCCTTGTCTTTTCTCTGGTTTACGCAAATGGGTGTTGGCGGCCTTGTCAAAAAACTAGATTTTGGCGGCGATATCACGGTCGCCTTTATAACCTTTCTAGCCATGCTTGCTTTTTATATCCGGATCAGACTGCCCTTTTGTATGGCGCTTATGGCTATATCGCTGCTCTATGTGGCTTATGCGGTTCTGGCGAGAATTGCGCCGGATTTCTTGTTGGGCAATGTAGGCTGGGCATTTTTTATTGGCGGGATCGCAACCTTGGCTACGGCCATGTTTTACGATTCGCAAGACCGGCACCGGACAACCCGCTTTGCGGATAATGCCTTTTGGCTGCACTTAACGGCCGCGCCGCTGATCATTCACGGTCTTATGATCGAGTTTGTTAGTCTCAAATCTGAAACGGTTATGAATTTCGTGCCTGTGCCAACGCTGGATCGGGGCGATGCGGTGATTGTGATGATTATGGTCGGAGTTCTGGCAGTGTTTGGACTGGCCATTAACAGGCGGGCCTTACTGGTTTCATCTCTGGGCTATGCCGGAGTCGCCATTGGATTTCTAATGAAAGATATTGGGCTTGATATTGGATCCGTTGTGGCGCTGACATTTGTGGTTTTGGGCGCAGCCGTCGTGTTTCTGGGCGTCGGTTGGCATCAGGCCCGTAACGCTCTGATCAAAGTTCTGCCGAAATGGAAAATTTTCCCGCCAGCTTATGTTCCGAATTTTAAGGGTTGATTAAGCCCGCCAGAAGGACGGCGTTAAAATCACCAGAGCGGTGATAATTTCAAGACGGCCAATAATCATAGCGATTAGCAAGACCCATTTAGCCGTGTCGGGCAGGGGTTGATAGGTTCCGGTCGGCCCTATGATGTCGCCAAGCCCTGGCCCCACATTAGCCACGGCGCTACCTGCGCCTGACCAGGCGGTCATAGCGTCAAGCCCTAATAGAGACAATAAAATCGCCGTAGCGGCAAATGTCATAAAGAATAAAAAGAAATATCCCATGACGGAATAAACAACGCTTTCGGGCAGGGCCTTTCCGCCATATCGCATGGGAATAACCGTATTAGGTCTTGGCATTTGTATCAGGTAAACCCGCATGGCTTCAAAGGCGACCTGGTAACGGAAGATTTTTATAGAACAGGCGGTTGATCCAGCGCATCCGCCGATGAACATAAAGACAAAGAAAGAGGCGACCGCAAACGGTCCCCAGCTATTATAATCGGCGCTAGCATAACCCGTACCCGTGACGATTGAAATCACATTGAAAGTGGATAAGCGCAAAGCTTCCAGGCGGCCAAGTTCAGAGGTTATCCAGAGACTGCCTGTCACCATAACAATTAAGGTGGCGATGACTAAAACAAATGTGCGCACTTGCGGGTCATAAACCGGCGCGCTGAAATTTCCGGACGCCATGAGCATGTAAATTCCAAACGGCATGGCACCGGCCATCATAAAGGCGATGGCGACAAGGTCTGCGCCGTTATCCATAAAGCCGCCCATGGACAGATCAGAGGTGGAATAGCCGCCAGTGGCCAAAGTGGTCATGGCATGGGCCGCAGCATCAAACGGGTTCATGCCTGTCAGGCTATAACCAATACCGCATAACAGGGTCAGGCCCAGATAGGTGCCGCCAATCAATAAGGCGATCCGGGTTGGCCGGACTAAAATTTTCTCACTTATGTCGGAGGTTTCGTCTTTAAAAAGCTGCATGCCGCCCACTCGGAGCATGGGCAGAATGGCCATTGCGGTGGCGATAATACCAATCCCGCCAATCCATTGCAGCAAGGCGCGCCAAAGCAGAATTCCTGCGGGTTGATCATCTAGGCCCGTCATTACCGTTGAGCCCGTTGTTGTGATACCTGATGTGGCTTCGAAAATGGCATCTGTCAGAGTCATCTTCATGGGGTCCATCATAAACGGTACGGCAGAAAAAAGACTGAGCATGACCCAGGACAGGGCGGTTAGCAAAAAGGCACCTCGGGCCCGTAGCTGCATTTGCGGCGTATAGTTGGCCAGGGCGATAACGCCGCCAAACAGGGTCGTAAAAATGCCGCTCATGGCAAAAGCCGCCCAGCTGCGACCTTCAAATGATAGATCGACCAACATGGGAATGAACATGAACAGGCCGAGACCGGCCAGCATGAGCCCGATAATAAAAAAGACAGGACGAAGATCCAGCATGGGGCCTGCCTACAATGAGCAATCCTTTATGCAAAGAAAAAAAGCCCGCATAAAGCGGGCTGTAAATGGATATTTATGGCATAGCGTTAATGGGTTGATGAGCACCCATAGCTGCCGTGATAGTGAAATCCGATAGGTCTCGGCGGCGTATATGTTGTCCGGTGATAAGTTTGCGGATAACTGCTTTGGTAGGACGGATAGCTTGTTTGCGTTGTTCGGTATGTCGTCGTTGCAGGATAGCTAATAGTTTGAGTTTGATATTGCCGTGTTGCTCTTGGAACTTCGCGGTAAACCGGCTGTGATGTATAGGGTGGGTAGGATGTGGTACCGGTAGTGTAAGTGGTTCCATATGATATAGCGCCCGCGCCGTATTGGGGCTGAGTATAAACCGGATGGTTACTATAGGTGACGCGGTCCTGATAGACAGGTTGAGAGCTTGTGGGATATTGGGAATATGTTTGTCCCGGATAAACAGGGTCGCAATCAATTGTCTTATCGGCAACGCCCGCTCCGGCCAGGCCGCCTAAAACGGCTCCAATGGCACTGCCTTCTGTGCGGGCACCGCGACCTGAAACCTGTGAGCCTAGAACGCCGCCGACAACCGCGCCGGCCACGCCGCCGAGAATTTGCCGGTTATCTTCTTTGTTTTTACAAGCTTGATGGGCGTAACCGCCATTTGAGTTGTAATAAGATGTCTGAGCGCTGGCCAGGGACGGCAAGCCCAGAGCGATTATAGCAATCGCTGATGTTGAAATAAGTTTAGTCATAAGATCCTCCGTAAGGTTGATCTAAACTAAGAGGTGCAATCTTAATCCAATCTGACGGCGGTTTTCATCGAGCGTTCATGGTTGAACTGGTTCATTTAAAACTCAGCGCCGACGGCATGTAAAAAGGCGCCATTGGTTCGAAGCCATTTTTTCGACCGTTTATAGTCTGGAAAAATATCAGCAACCACGGCCCAATAAGCCGGACTGTGATTAGCCTCTATCATATGGGCGCACTCATGCGCGGCGACGTAATCCAGAACAAAAGGCGGGGCTGAAATCAGGCGCCAGGAATAGGAAATATGGCCTTTGCCTTTTCGGGTAATACAGGATCCCCAGCGTGATGACGTGTCGCGTACTGAAACTTTTTCGACCTGACGGCCAAGCATAGTAGCATATTCATGACTGGCCTCTTCGAGGCGCTGTCTGGCCTCACGAATAAGAAGGCGTTTAGTCCGTCCTGCCAACGTGCCGTCGGGGGCGGGTACAATAATTTCCTTTACATCGCGATTCACGCTTGGTCGTCCCCGTCCATCCGTGTGGATCAGTGTGTATATCTCGCCTTCAAACAAAATAGGGCTATTGGGGGTAAATGGCTGCGGGGGCGGCAGGGCCTCGAGCTGGACTTCAATCCAGTCTTTCTGCTCGCGGACAAATTTCATGGCTTTGGGCAAGGCGCGTATACCCGGTACGGTGACGCTGACTTCCCGTTCGCTGGGTTTGATTTTCAGAGCAATGCGCTTGGCCCGGTCAGAGTTTTTATAAATTATACGCGGGTCATCAGGGTCCCGAAGTGGGAGTTTCGCTTTTTTTTCCGCTTCTAACCTGTTAGGGTTCGCGTTCATTTTAAGTTTAGATAGGAAACCTGACATGTATAAATTCCGTCACACGGCCTCATTAGTGGCACTCTCTGCTATGCTTGTTGTGGGGGCATGCGGTAAAAAGGACAAGGGGGCAGATGCAAATATTCCGGGTGTTGGCAAGCTGACGGTCAAAGAAGCAAATGCCAAGACTATGAAAAAACTTCTGGCTGTGGATGACCGCAAGGTTTCCGACGCTGAGGCGGATCAGGCGCTGGCACAATTAGGTCTTGCCGATGATAAAGCGTCGGGCCTGTCCTGGGATTCCAAGACAGGGAAAGCGGGTGATTATCACTATACGAATCTTAGTTTTAAATCTGATGACGGTGAAGCCGTTAAGGTCGCTAATCTGAAACTGGATGGCGTCCATATGAAAGGCGAAACCGCTTCATTTGATAAAATGACGATAACAGGTGTTTCTGTCACAGATGAAGATGCCTCCGGGACAATCGACGCGCTGACCTTAAGCCGGCCTCACCCGAAACTGGCGGCCCGTATTCTGGACCGCTTGAGTGATATGGATTCTCTGGATGATCTGGATATGGACATTGATCTTGACTTGGAAGACGGGGAGGCTCCTTTTGGGGCAATGCTACTGGAAGGTCTGAATATGTCTGGGGAAGACGGCCAGATGAAAATCAAAACATTTGGTTTTGGCAGTGATGAAACGTCAGGCAAAGGAACGTTTTTGGCGCAGGACCTCTCATTTTCAGGAACCGATGATGAGCTTGGTATGCCTGTATCCATGAGTCTTAAATCAGCCTCGGCGACGGATTTTGACTCAAAAAAATTCGCGCGATTAAATGATAATATGTCGCGCAAAAATCCCAGCGGGCTATCTCCATTTAAATCAGGTATGGGAAATTTCAAACTTGAGGACTTTAAGCTTTCAGCAGATACATTGAATATCACTGCGGCAGGCATGGCCATTCAATCGACTCAAAAAGGCAGTGTTAATACAGCCAAACAGGTTATGCAGCCAATTCGCATAAGTTTTAACGGAGCACCGCAAACAAGGGATATGCAGCAAGCTTATGAAGCCCTGTCCAGTCTGGGTTATGAGGCTCTTGAGTTCACAGGTCAGGCAACAACGACCATGGATAAAAGCACGGGTTCTCTGAAAATTCAGGGCGCAAATTTTGCCATGACTGATGGGTTTAATCTGCAATATGATCTTGATGGCGTACTCAGTCAGGATGACGCATCTGATATGTCCATTAATCAGCTCAAAGTACAACTGACGGATCATTCCTTTTTGAACAAGGCTATCGGTATGGCGGCTAAGATGCAGGGAACCAATCCGGCGCTGTTAAGAATGCAGGCGAAGGGCGGATTAATGTTTCTATCGGCTATGGGTAAGACAGAAGAAGAGAAGAAAATGCTGGCAGATGTTGCAAACGCTGCCGGAAATTTCATGGATGATGGGGGTACGCTTGTTCTTGAATTGAATCCATCCCGTCCCATATCGGTGAATGAAATTCAGCGTTTATCACAAAACCCAAATAAAGCCGCTACAGAGCTGGGTTTGAAGATCAGTCACCATAACTAACAAAATATAATCTTATTATGCGCCAAAACTCGCCTTGTTTAGGGCGGGTTTTTGTTGTCAGCTACAATCTCAATAGCTATCACGGCTTATAACTGCCCCGCTTAGCCGGGATGAAAATTGGAAAATATTATGAAACTGCGTCAAACATTACCGGCTCTTTTGATCACAACGGCTGTGATTGCTGGCGGCTGTAACAATAAGAAAAGCACGGGCCCGGACATTGTCACTGAGACATGGATCAAAAATCATATCGCAGTTGAGGGATCAGGTACGACTGTCACCGAGGCTGAGGGACAAAAGGCGCTGGAATTTCTTAAACTTATGGAACCCGGTGACACAGCCAGTTGGAGTGAACGTACAGGCTCTGCTGGAAATTATGTGTTTAAAGATTTGAAAAATACAGATGAAAAGTTTCACATTGAAAGTCTGAAGGTTGTAGGTCTTCGCATGCTTGATGAAGACACGCCAATTGCCGACCGACTCGAGATCACAAACTTTTCCGTCATGCCCGAAGATGATGTGAAAATTAACATGAAGTCCATGCAGATTGTTTTGCCTGAAGCCGAAAAAATGATCGAAATGTTCGATCAATTGGACAGTGGTAATATGATGAATCTGCAGCAGATGTTCCGCTCAGGCGATGCCAATTTTACAGTTGGCGGCGGTTATATTGAAGGCGTTAGCATTGAAAGCGATGAGGTTAACTTTAACATGGACTTTGCGGGCTGGGCCGAAGATGAGGACGAAAGGAAAATGTCCCTTTTGATCAAAAACTGGGCAGGTTCAGCGGAAGAGGGTAAAGATGATGTCGAGTTTTCCGTTGGCCTGATATCTCTGAGCGGATTTGATCTTGAGCATTATGACAATATGTTTGGCAATAACATTGCGGGCATGAACCCCTTCGATCCCAATGTTGAAAGCATGGTGGCCAAAGATGTGAAGATCAATGCAGATGCGGTGGTTTTTGCGGTGCCAAAGTTTGAGGGTTGGTATTCGGACAAAAAAGACGGAAAATTCTATGGCTATACCACCATGCCGTCCATGACCATTGGATTTGAAGGTGAATCGGAAGACCCTGATTTGCTCAAGATGAAAGAAAACCTGAATAAAATGGGTTATGAGCGATTAGAGTTTTCCATGGACGGAAAAACTTTTATGGATGAAACCAATGATCTCGTCGAAATCGAGAAGTTTGATCTGATGATGAAAGACGGGTTTGATTTGTCGGTCGATTATAAAGTCACAGGGCTCAAAAAAATGGTGACTGCCATGGGAGAGATGACGGACCGTCTTACTGAAAGTTTTGGTGCAGATGCAACACCGCCGGATAATATGGATCCTGAGGCCCTGTTACAGGAAGCCTTTAGTGATTTGAAAATCCATAATGTTGAAGTTATATTCGATGATAACTCTATATTAGAGCGCGCATTTAAATTTCAGGCTGAAGAGCAGGGTGTGGGTATCGATTTAATCAAGCAGCAGGCAAAAGGCGGAATTATGATGTCTACCCTGGCTGCGAAAAGTGAATATCAGGCTGAACTGGCCCAAGATTTTGCTGAAAACATGACCAAGTTGATTGATGAGGGCGGGTCGTTTAAGTTTTCCGTAAATCCATCGGATGACTTAGATGTGAGTAAAATCACGGAACAGATCAAGACCGCTCAAGCTGCTGCTATTTACGGAACAGAAGGCGTCGATGCGCCCAATCCAGATGATATCATCAAGCTTTTCGGTATCGATTTTGAGCATATATCAGATTAATTTTATTGGCTGTGCGCCTGTTTATAGGCGCGCAATTTCTTGATCATGATGTCGGTAGTGGTGCTGTGCGTGAATACGTCAGCAAAATCGCCATGTTTATCCATCAGGAAAATAAGACTGACGTGGTCAACTGTGTAACCGGCAGCGCTGTCCGGGTCAGCTACTTTTTGTGAGAATATTTTATAAGCGGCTTTAGCTGTTTCAACCTGTTCGGATGAACCGGTAAGGCCGACCAGCCCTTTTGGAAACCCATTATTGCTAACATAGGTTTTAAGGCTTTCCGGTGTGTCGCGCTCGGGGTCAACGGATATGAAAATGGGTCTGAAATAAGTACCATCCGGATCAACTTCGGATAATGCATAGCCCATTTGTTGCAAGGCTGTTGGGCAAACATCGGGGCAGAAAGAAAACCCAAAATATATGAGTTGTGGTTTCCCGAGTATGTCTTGGTCAGTGGTGGTTATGCCGTCTTGATTGATCAGTTCAAACGAACCCCCGATATCGGCTTTACCAGCGGCAACGACCGTGCCGGACTGTCCGGCTGATTTATCGGTCGACGTTTCGCTCTTGCAGGCCGTAAATGTCAGAACCAGTGATAGGCTCAATAGGGATAGCAGGGATTTATAATGGGTCATGTAAACTCTCTGGTTCACGGATCAAAAATACTTTAGGCTTGGGCAATAATGAAACGGTATGAGCCTTAAGTCCATGACAGAGAAAAGCCGCGCGACAATTTTTCCATTTTTCGGCTTCGGGCAAAGCCGAAGCTTGTCGCCTTATTCACGCCAGATATCAGGCCGTCTCAGGCGTTCGACTTTGGTGACGCTACGATGGATGGCTATAATTGGCCAGACCATGGCCCTATTATTCGTGGCTTGGGGATTGGGATATAATTTGCCTCTCATGCCCTGCTTTCTCGTTATTGGGTTATCTGTGATCGTCAATCTGGCAGTTACTTTTTTAGCGCCGCTTGACCGGCGGGTTGAGGATGTTGAAGCCATCGCGCAGCTTGGGTTTGATTTGGTTCAGTTGGCGGCGCTCTTGTGGTTGACGGGCGGTATGAATAACCCCTTTGCGCTTTTGTTCATTGCTCCGGTCGTAACAAGCGCGACGACACTAAGTCGTCCGGTTCTGGCGCTTTTGGGTATATTGGCCGCATGTCTATCGCTTGCGATGATTTATTATTTCCAGCCTCTACCCTGGAGCCAGGAAGGATTTGAATTACCGTTTATGTTTCGGCTGGGGAGCTGGTTTGCGCTGATCGTGGGGATGATTTTTACCTCAGCCTATGCCTGGCGTTCGGCGCGGGAATCCCGCCGCATGTCAGAGGCGCTTGCCGCCACCGAAGCCGTATTGGCCCATGAGCAAAAATTATCAGCTTTGGGAGGATTGGCGGCTGCGGCGGCCCATGAGTTAGGGACGCCATTAGCCACGATCAGGCTGACCGCAAAAGAAATGTCCCGAGACGTCAAACCGGGGACAGCGCAAGCGGAAGATATTGACCTTTTACTTTCACAAACCGAGCGGTGCCGGGACATATTACAACAACTTGGCCAGCGCGGTGATGAAGGTGACCTTATTCATGATAATCTGTCTTTTGATGTCTTGCTGGAAGAAGCCGTGGATCCTTACGACAATATGGGTGGTACTATCACTATAGATATAGTCATGGAGGGTGAGGGGCAGCCGCCGATCGTTTATCGCCGTGCAGAGCTTATGTATGGTCTGCGTAACCTGATTGAAAATGCCGCCAGTTACGCTCACTCGGAGGTTATTCTAACAGGCAAATGGGATGAAGGTCAGGTTACCCTGATTATTGAAGATGACGGTCCAGGGTTTAATGCCTCGGTTAAGGATCGTTTGGGGGAACCTTATGTTTCGGGCCGAGCGGAAAGATCAAAAGCGGGCGGACTGGGATTGGGTCTGTTTATCTCTAAAACCTTGTTAGAACGGACGGGTGCTAAAATCAGTTTTAATAACAAGCCAAAGGGTGGAGCGATCGTGTCTTTGATTTGGCCTAAACGCGCTCTTTCCAAGCCTTCTTTGACAGGTTAGTCCCTCGATTGGGACCCGGTTAATCGTTTCACGGTTCTTTTTCGATTTTTGCTGACAGTTTTATGACATTTTGTTTATAGTGGTCATATTAATCCAAAAAAGGATAAAACATGCCTGCCGGAAATGCTGAATACAATCTGCCGGATGATAGCACATTAATGATTTTGGATGATGATGGTCCGTTTCGTAACCGTTTGGGGCGGGCTATGGAGCATCGCGGCTTTGAGGTTACGACAGTTGAATCTGTGGCCGAAGCTATGGCTAAAGTTAAATCGGACCCACCTGCATTTGCTGTGCTGGATATGCGTCTTGAAGATGGAAATGGATTGACGGTTGTGGACGCCCTTCATCAGGCGCGCCCGGACTGTAAAATGGTCATGCTGACCGGATATGGTAATCTGGCGACAGCTGTGCATGCGGTGAAAGCTGGTGCTGTGGATTATCTGGCCAAACCAGCTGATGCGGATGACGTCTGCAAAGCTCTGCTTGCCAGCGAAGGCGAACGTCCAGAACCACCCGAAAATCCCATGTCAGCAGATCGTGTACGCTGGGAGCACATTCAAAGAGTATATGAGCTTTGCGGGAAGAACGTGTCTGAAACCGCGCGGCGCTTGAATATGCATCGCAGGACGCTGCAGCGCATACTGGCCAAACGTGCGCCGCGCTAGCTTCAGCTTATCAAATTTATTTTCACATTGACAGAATGTCGCGGCTTGCCTAGAGCCGTCATATTGAAACTCTAAGAGCAGACCAATGAACAATGTCGTTTACAAATTGGTGGTGGAAGCAGCACGAAATCAGTCGTGCATGACCATCTAGGCTCAGAGGAACAACTTTAAATTACTCTTCCTCCTGAGCCCCGCTTACGGAGGTATTTTTATCTTCGGCCTATCAAATTTCCAAAACACGAAGATAAAATGACTGAAACGACGACACATATTCCCCAAAAAGTCCAAATGCCGGATACATTGCGCGGCGAAATTAAAGAACTGTTCTGGCTGGGTGCCCCTATGGCACTGGCACAACTTATTCAGTTTTCCATTTATACAGTCGACACGATTATGCTGGGCCGGGTCGGACCGGATGCTCTTGCTGCAGCGGCGCTGGGTACAGTTGTTTATTTCCTGCTCTGGATGATTGGCGCAGGCCCTGTTATGGCGGTTTCACCTCTTGTTTCACAAGCGCTGGGTGCCGATCAAAATAATCGCCGGGACGCGCGCATGTCAGTGCGCATGGCGATGTGGCTTATTATATTTATGTTCCCATTTTTAGTGGGGCTGTTATTTTTTGTAGAACCTATTTTATTACTGGCCGGGCAGGATGCGGGCCTGGCCCATAAGGCGTCGCAATATATGATGGCCTTGGCAGTGGGCTGGCCGTTTGCCTTGCTGGTTATGGCTCTGCGCAATTTTTTGGCCGCCATAGAGAAAACCCGTGTACCGCTCTATCTGATTACCCTTAGTGTTTTAATCAATACAGGCCTGAACGCATTACTGATTTTCGGTTTATGGGGTTTTCCAAGACTGGAACTAATAGGTGCAGGAATAGCATCTTCTTTGTCTTATTTCCTCTGCTTTGTGATGTTTGTGATTTATATTCGCTGGGATCAGGATGCGAAAAAATTTAACCTGTTTGATAATTTTTTCCGACTGCATTGGGAGCGTTTGAAAGAGGTCATGCGATTGGGCTGGCCGATTAGCGTCACCACGATTTTTGAAGGCATGCTCTTTAATGCCTGTGTTTTGCTTATGGGGCTTATTGGTAAGACTGAGGTGGCGGCCTATCAGATCGCGCTTAATGTCGCCGCGCTGGCTTTCATGCTTCCCTTTGGTATGTCTATGGCGGGTGGTGTTCGGGTTGGATTGGCGGCGGGCGCGCAAAACAGAGCTGCTATCCGGCGGGTCGGCATTGCGACGACCATAATTTGTATCATTTTGATTATGATGTTTGCAGCATTAATCACTTTCGCGCCGAACTGGGTGGCTGATGTTTATCTATCGACGACGAACGACAAGAATTCAGCGGTTCGGGCCCTAGTTTTGTCCTTCTTGCCTATTGCAGCTGCCTTCATGTTGTTTGACGCTTCACAAGTGGCGGCCAACCAACTTTTACGCGGACTCAAAGATGTGACTGTACCCATGTGGATGACGGGCATCAGCTATTGGGTCGTAGGGTTTCCAGTGGCCTGGTATCTGGGGTTAAAGACAGATGTGGGGGCTGTGGGTATCTGGTACGGTCTTTTAGCAGGTTTGCTGGCGGCCTCTATTTTATTAGGTGGTCGTTTTTATTGGCTTGCGTGGCGGAAAGTTAGTGAAACCCCAAACTTGCGATAAGTCCTAATCCATACCAAAAAGCAGGGACGAGAAGAATAAAGATAAGTATAATTAAACCGATACCAATTTTTTGCATTGTAATGATTATGTGACTTCGGTTCGATCTTTTGGCGGGAATATTGTCTTCTTCATTTACTTCTAAGCTCTCCGTGGGCGTTGCTCCTGGAATGGCAAACCCAATAGAGGGCAAGGGTTCAGCAGGCTCTTCATCCTGCAAGCTTTGTGCTGCCGTTTTGGGAATTAAAAAGCCTATAGGCGAGTAATTTCTCACAGTTTCTAAGAAACTTAGATTTTCTGTTTCGGCATCAATGAGGTTTGTCAGACTACGTTTTAAAACCCGCAAAAACGCAAACGCTATCCCAACCACTGGAATGACGATATACCATAGCCAGCTTTTATAGCCTAGCCAGATTGTAACACCGATTAAGAATAGGTTGAAAAATAAAAAGAGGCCCTTAAGAAAAGCTTTCGCGTAAGCGAGCTCTTCATGAGTGAATTCGTCATCAGCCTGATTTTCATCTTGGAAACTCTCCGTCATGAAAACAGTTTTGCCTCAATCGCATCCCAGCTAAGGGCTGCAGCATCAATACCGGAAAAGCGTTTTAATTCCTGTACGCCGGTTGGCGAGGTAATGTTGATCTCGGTCATTTTATCACCGATCACATCTATACCTACAAGAATTTGTCCGCGCGCTTTGAGCATCGGGCCAATAGCGTCGCAGATCCTCAGATCGCTCTCGGTTAGTTCTGTCGGAACAGCCGTGCCGCCGACATGCATGTTAGAGCGTGTCTCGCCTTTTTGAGGGACGCGGTTGATGGCGCCGACCGCTACGCCGTCGATGATAATAATGCGCTTATCGCCTTTGCTGACATCTTTGAGGAAGGCCTGTGCAATCACAGGTTCGCGGGAGCTTTCCAGAAACATTTCCATTAGGGAAGAATAGTTACTGTCGTTTTCTTTAACGAGAAACACGCCCGCGCCGCCATTGCCGAATAGCGGTTTTAAAATTATATTACCGTGCTTGGCACGAAAGGCGTCAATGGCCGGTTTATGCCGGGTGATCAAAGTTTCCGGCATAAGCTCCGGATAATCCAGCGGCAGGATTTTCTCCGGGCAAGAGCGTACCCACTCCGGATCATTGACAACCAGAGTTTTCCCCTTGAGCCTTTCAAGTATATGGGCGGCTGTAATATAGGCCATATCAAAGGGCGGGTCCTGGCGCATCCAGATAACATCTACATCATCTTCCAGATCGATGAGGCGCCTATCTTCGAATGACACATGATTTCCTATTTCCCTGCGTATGGTCACGGGGCGTGCGTGGGCCTGCACACGGCCTTCATTATAGGCCAAATGTTCAGGGCCATATTCATACAGGGTCATACCGCGTGCCATAGCCACTTCTGCAAGCGCAAAGGTCGTGTCGGCATTAATTTCAACCCCTTCCATGGGGTCCATTTGAAAAGCTACGCGTAAAGTCATGGAGGGCTTTTGCCCTATGACGTTTACCGGGGCAAGAATTTACTATGCACTCTCACTGCTTTTCCCTAATGTTTAAGCAAGAGGAGAAATCTTATGAATATGACGCTGACTAATCTTGAAACTGTACCGGGCAGAAGAATTGTCCAGCATCTTGGTCTTGTGCAAGGAAATACAGTACGTTCCAAACATGTAGGCCGGGATATTATGGCCGGACTTAAAAATATCGTTGGCGGTGAGCTCAAAGGATATACAGAGCTTTTATCTGACGCGCGGGATGAAGCGACGAGCGTATGGTTCAAGAAGCTCGCGCTATGGGCGCTAATGCAGTCATCAATATTCGTTATTCGACGTCTTCGGTTTCCGCCGGCGCGTCTGAGCTTTATGTTTACGGCACTACCGTGATTACGGAATAATAATGGGCGGCCTTATTGCATTTGGGGTTTTGCTGCTGATCGGCCTGATCTTTGGCCGTATGAATGAGGCATCGCATTTCAGCCGGCTGGAACGTGAAGAGACAGAGCTTGCCGATATTATTACAGTTAATCTCAAAACAGTTCCGCAAGAATTAGCTCCTGGTGCAGAGTTAGTGAGCGGCAATGTGGTTGTGGCCGTGGATTATTTCAAAATTGTTGCGGCGAGCTTGAAAATGATTATTGGCGGCCGACTTCGTTCTTATGAAAGCCTGCTGGAGCGCGCCAGGCGTGAAGCTATAATTCGTATGAAACATGAGGCTCGCGCTATGGGGGCTAACGCAATCTATAATGTGCGTTTGGAGTTTTCGGCGATTGGCAGTCAGCCCCGGCGAATCGGCGGTGTTGAACTCCTTGCCTATGGTACGGCGGTACGGGGTCAAACATGAATACTCTTGAATTAAAAAATCCTGTTACCGGACAAAAACGTCATGGGCTGATGAATGTCCCGCATAATGCAAAAGCGGTTATGATCATTGTTCATGGTTTTGGCGAGCACTGTCAACGATATGAAAACATGATGAACCACTTCGGGGCACATGGTTTTGCAAGTATAACAGCTGATCTGACAGGACATGGTCGATCAGAAGGTAAATGGGGTGTTTGCCGTGATTATGAAATTTTACGGGCAGACGTGGACATGTTGATGACTGCGGCTGAAGAAATTGCACCCAAAAACCCCACATTTCTTTATGGGCATTCTATGGGGGGAGGGCTTGTGTTGAACTATATGTTATCCCGAAAGCCTGATAATATAGCGGGGGTTATTAGTTCGGCTCCATTAATTGAATCAGCTATTCCTGTACCAAAGCTTCTCTTTGGTTTTATAAAGCGAGTTCGAGGGTTGATGCCTAATGCAACCATGCCGCAAAAAATTGATGGCGATAAAGTCAATTCCCGTCTTGAGGCCCAAAAAGAATATGAAGACGATCCGCTCAATCACGACAAACTTGGAACCGGGCTGGGTATAGATATTATAGATGGTGGGGCATGGGTTTCCGAACAGGCAAGCCAGTGGCATTGGCCGCTTTTACTTATGCATGCCCGAAAAGACCAGTTAACGTCGTTTAAGGCATCAGAGGCGTTTGCTGCGAAAGCTCAAAATTGTACGTTTATACCGTTTGAAAATTGTGAACATGAAATTCATAATGATGTCACAAGAGAAGCCGTTTATACGTCTATGGCTGAATTTATGGAAAGCCATATATGAAACTCACAGTCTATCACTTGAAAAGCTGCGATACATGCCGCAAGGCGGTCAAGGCCTTAAGAGCGGCAGGGCACGATCTAACCCTAGTCGATGTTCGTGCTGATGGTATGCCGGATGATGTTCTGCAATCTGTTTTAGCTGAGCAGGGCTGGGAAGTTGTTCTCAATCGCCGCTCGACCACATGGCGCGGTTTAAATGATGAGGATAAAACGGATATCACAAATTCTAAAGCATTTGATTTATTGCGGGTAAATCCCACTCTGATGAAACGCCCCGTAATAATGTCAGGAGATCAAATGACGATTGGCTGGACTGAATTATCTCAAAGCGTGTGGATATTGTAAGTTTTTATTTTGGGTTTGTGCCTCGATTAAAAGTTGCCCCACTCCACGGGGCGCGATGTGAAGTGGGGCGAGCCAAACTTACAGTCTGACATTTTTATGTTTCTTTGGAAGCCTATCATGCGTGCGAACTTAGGTTCAAATAGTAAAAACTATAGAGTTTTCTCTACACAAAACGCATTGCGACTTATACAAAATTAATAATCGTAACCGTGTCTTGTTTCAAGACATAAATTTATACGTGTAAAGATTGGATTTATCTATTCACCAGTCCAGATGATTTGAACTTTTTCGCCGTTTGATGGATCGATATAATAAGGCGCATCGCCAACCTTGGGAGCGCCAAGGCTTGAAGTGCCGCTTGGATCGTACGGGATAGTTTTAGTGCCGGGCGGCAGGATAATTCGCTCGCCTGTGTGTGGGTCGCGATAAAATGATTCAGAACCGGAATCCAGCTGCGGTGTAGTAGATAGACTATCTGGTAAAGACCGCTGACCGGGTGCCGGTAGCCGCGGAATATTGGGATCCATTTGTAAAGGCGCGGAGCCGAAAGATTCCGGCGTACTGATAGCGCTTGGCCCTGATGCATAACGGGCATTGCTGATGACAGGCTGACCCGAAATTTTGATATATGATATAACCTCTTTGGCCCCTTTAGTTGTACTGGCAAGGTAGGTGATACGCTCCAGTTCAGCCTGATCTCTTGCTACGCCCATCAGATAAACGACGCCGTTATGGGTTTCGATATTGACATTACGGGCTTTCACATGTTTTTCGGCGATCAAGCGTGATTTGATTGAAGTGCTTAAAACTGTGTCTTTGGAACTGCGGACTAAACCGGTTTTGGAATTGAGCTGAATTTCATTACCGACTTTATCGACATGCGGCGCGCTCCAGGCAATGCGTTCGGCCTCAATTTTATCCTCATTGGTCGGGACGCTGCCGGTTAAGACGGCTATACCCTCGGCTACTTCAACGTCCACTTTATCAAGGTCGAAGTCATAGGCCCGGGTCATGCGCGACTTGATAGCGCGTCCTGCACTGACATCATTGACGGAACGGGCGAAATTCCGTTCATCCCCCTTTTTGACGCCAGCTGTCGTGATGGCGCAACCTGCTGAAGAAAGGGCGGCAAGTCCCGCGATAATTATGGTTAAATTTTTCATAAGGCGAAATTACACGCCAAAGCTTACTGAAAACTTACTCGAATATATGAGTGACCGTAATTTAATAAAGCTGTTAGTTTTTCTTGGATTTAGGTTTCGGGGCGATTACATCGGGTAATGGGGCGATACCAACCCCTTCATTGTGGAGTTCAGCAGCCTGTTCAGGGGTTGCTTCACCGTAAATGGCGCGCTTAGGTTTTTCGCCGTAATGTATCGCGCGCGCTTCATCTGTGAACTGATCGCCTACATAGTCGCAATTGCTTTCAATCTCGCGCCGAATTTTATCAGCGGCGGCATTCATCATTGACATGGCCTTGGCCCGTTTGGCGGCGGCCGCTTCTTTTTTACGTGAGGTTGCAACATTCGGTGCCATGATCGCCTTTTCGATACTTACCGAGCCGCAATAAGGACATTCAATAAGACCCTTAGGGGCTTGATCATCAAAATCAGAGGACTTTGAAAACCAAATTTCAAATTCATGATCCTGATCACATATGAGTGTGTATTTGATCATGTTTGATAGACCGGATTATGATTCCACGCCGGGATTTTCCGCCGGACATCTTGAACGGCCTTCATGTTAAGTTCAGCGTATATAATACCTGGCTCATTATCAGGACATTCTGCAATGATCTCACCCCAAGGATTGACAATCAATGAATGTCCATATGTTTCACGGCCGTCGGCATGCTGTCCGCCTTGTGCCGGTGCCATGACATAACAACCTGTTTCGATGGCGCGTGCGCGTAACAGGCTGTGCCAATGGGCCAGCCCTGTAACCCTGGTAAAGGCTGCGGGAATCATAAGAATGTCTGCTCCGCTTTGAGCGTAATGCCTGTATAGATTTGGAAAACGCAAATCATAACAAATGGACATACCAATTTTAGCGTCGGGAATATTGGCCATGACGGCGCGGTCCCCAGCGTCATAAATACGCGATTCTTTCCAGACTTCTTCTGGTGAAACTTGCACATCAAAGAGATGAATTTTGTCGTAATGGGCTATAATGTGCCCATCGTGACCAAACAAAAAACTTCGATTTGCGGCGCGGTCAGAACCTGTTTTTATGGCAAGTGAGCCAATTAATAGGTGAACATTCAGCTCCTTTGCCAGACGGCTGAAGGCCATAACACCCGGGTCTTGATCTTGCGTATAAATAGACGCGAAGAGATGTTTTGATGAGCGCTGCAATACATGCGTCATCTCAGGGGTGGCTATGAGCTTAGCTCCGCCTCCGGCAGCTTTGCGGATCAAGGCGCTGGCTTCTTTAATATTAGCAGCCATATCCACGCCGCTACGCATTTGAATACAGGCCGTGCGCATTGAACTTATGCGGTGAGTAGCGGATCAAGTCCGCCGGCAGCATCTAGCGCGTGCAGGTCATCACACCCACCGATATGTTCCCCGTTAATAAATATCTGAGGGAAAGTGTTCCGACCGCCAGAGCGCTCTCGCATTTCAGCCCGCTTATTACTGTCCATCCATGCCGGAATATCAATAATCTTGACGCCTTTAGATTTTAAAAGGTGCTTGGCCCGGATACAGTAGGGGCACATGGCTTTGGTATACATTTCAACTTTGGGCATTATGGTCTCCTTGTGCCCTATGTAGGGATTTCCTGTTCTCTGACAACCCGGGCAAGGCACAGAACATAAACTTTAGCGGCGCCTGCACGTTTCAAGGTTCGCGTGCAGGCTTCAAGGGTTGCTCCGGTTGTCATCACATCATCTATTAAAACGATAGTTTTGTTTCGAATTTTAGATTTTGCGTTATCAGAGATTGAAAACGCGCCGCGGACATTTCTAAATCGTCCTTTATAGGTTTGCGCGCCTTGCGATTCTGTTTTTCTTCGGCGAACCAATATGTCGACACAGTATTGAATGGCAACATAACGGGCTGTCCGCCGCGCAAGGAGGGCAGCTTGATTAAATTTCCGCTTCAACAGGCGTCTGGGGTGAAGTGGTACAGGTATTATATAATCTGTGTCAGGCCAAAACTCTCGTCCGGCGCGTTGTAACTGCCTGGCAAACATATCAAGATATTCTGTCCGTCCGCCATGTTTGAAGGCTAAAATATACCCTCGGCTTTTTTCGTTATAAACAAAAGCAGCCCGGGCCTTATCAAAAACGGGTTTTTGAACGATACATTTTGCGCAAAGTGCTTGTGGCCCTTGGTCATATTCAAATGGAAACCCGCACGTCTCGCAGCATGGATTATCCAGATATGTTACCGAGGTCCAATCTTCTGCTTTGTTTGAATGCTGAAGGTCTCTGGGGAAAATAATATCCAGCGCCGCTGCGCCTATGCGCTTTATCTTTAAGACCCATTCTTCTAGCGGCTTTATTTTTGCAGCATATGTCATATAGCTGTGATTATGGGACAAAAGCCTAGCCAACCGCAAATCTTTAATCCGGCACTGCGCCAATTGCGCCGTGAACGGGCCCTGCGTCGTGATCGTTCTTTTCTGTTGGAGCGCTGCGCCGAAGATGCTGCTGAACGAATTATGGATATAAATCGACAGTTTGAAAGCGCTGTCATTATCGGGTTGCCGGTTTTTGAAAAGATGTTGTTAAAAAAACTGCCAGCGTCCAAAACCCCTAAGTCGATTGTGAGCTTTACAGACTGGCCTCAATCCTTTGCCGATAGCTTGAAGCCTGATTTGATCATATCTGCGCTGGTCTTGCAAAGTCTCGATAGAGTCCCCCAAGCGGTGACAGAGGCCCGCCGGATCTTACAGCCCGATGGGTTGTTTTTATCGGCTTTACTGGGCGGGGAAAGCCTGCTTGCCTTGCGCCGGGCCTGCTTTGCGGCGGATCAGAAGCGGTATGGGGGCATAATTCCGCGAATTGCCCCCATGATTGATGTGCAGCAAGCTGCGGGTCTGTTACGCGCCGCGGGCTTGGCTTTACCTGTTATTGATCGGGATGGTTTTACAGTGAGTTATAAGTTACTTGAAACGTTAGTATCTGATCTTCGAGATATTGGGGAGGTCAATAATTTGTCAGCCTATAGTCCGCGCTATGAAGGCCGTGATTTTTTTGAAAATGTAATAGCTAACTATACGGAAAGAGATGACGGCGGACGGTTTAAAGCGGCCTTGGAAATTTTGTGGATGACTGCATGGAAGCCTCATGAAAGTCAGCAGAAACCATTAAAACCTGGCAGTGCGAAAACCCGGCTTTCACACGCATTACGGCAAATCAAACAAGATAGAACCTAGTTCTTAAGAGAAGGCATCATCAACCTTAGTGGCTAATCCGTTCCATGAACTCTCTGAAGATCCACTAAAGACATTGAGGCCGCCAATGATACCAACGCCAATTAAGGCAGCGATAAGGGCATATTCAATAGCAGTCGCGCCCGACTCATTGCTCAGGTAAGCGCGGCAAAGTTTCTTCAAACTTGAGTCCCTAATTTGTTTCATTCGAACCTTCGACCCTGTTGAAGCCGATCCCTAATTTCTTGAGCCAGTGCAATATCTGCATCGGCCAAATCCAGCTCTGTCAGTCGATCAGGAAAAACCCATTTGATCGCCTGCCCTTCCAGCGGGCGCGGAAAGCCGTCCCACTGTCGACAGAGATATAGCGGCATTAAAAGGTGAAAATCACCATAATCATGAGAAACGAAGGAAAAAGGTTGAAGGCACCGTTCACACGGCTCTATCCCAAGTTCTTCCCGGAGTTCTCTGACTATGGCCGCTTCCGGCCTTTCATCCATCTCCATCTTCCCGCCGGGAAATTCCCACTTTCCGGCTTGAGGCTTACCTTTTGGTCGTTGCGCCAGTAAGATGCGTCCATCTGTGTCGATCAACGCGCAGGCGACAACCAGTAATACCTTTTTCGACATTAGTGTTCAGACCTTAATTTGCTGATAAGAGATAGAGTTAATATTCATTAATGGCTTAGCTGCGATAATCCGCATTAATATTGATATATCCGTGGGTTAAATCGCAGGTCCAGGCTGTATAAGAACCGTGGCCGAGCCCGATATCAACTGTGATTTCAAGATAATCTTTCTTCATATATGCGGCTCCGTCTTCTTCCTGGTATTCTGGCGATAATTGCCCGGCTTTAGCCAGTAAATGAGGCCCCATCCAGACAGATAACTTGTCTCGATCAGCCGGTTCACCAGACTTGCCTACGGCCATGACAATTCTGCCCCAATTAGCATCCTCGCCAGCGATTGCAGTCTTTACCAAAGGTGAATTCGCTATACTCATGGCAATAGCCCGGGCGCTTTCATCAGAGGCAGCACCGTTTACATTGACCGTAATAAACTTTGATGCGCCTTCACCGTCCTTGATGATTTGATGGGAAAGATCCAGCATCACTTTGAGAAGAGCATTCTTAAAATCGTTTAAAGCCGGATCATGAGCGTCCATAATGGTCGAATGATCCGCCGCACCGCTAGCTGCGAGAATAACCGTATCAGATGTGGATGTATCGCTATCGACGGTAATGGCGTTAAATGTCAGTTGTGTGAAACCGGTTAAAATGGTTTGTAGCGCTTCCTGGCCAATCCTGGCGTCTGTGGCGATAAAGCCAAGCATAGTGGCCATATCAGGTGCGATCATGCCAGAGCCTTTTGCGATCCCATTGACCCGTACCGGTACGCCGTGAATTTCAGCTTGGGCCGTGGCGCCTTTGGCAAATGTATCTGTGGTCATGATCGCTTTTGCGCCCCTATGCCAGATATCCGCATGCATTTGGTGAACCATAATCGGCATAATTTGTGTGATCTTTCCGGCATCAAGTGGCTGACCAATTACGCCAGTTGATGCCAGAATCACAGCTTCAGGGTTGACATCATAAAGCCGCCCGGCGGCTTGGGCGGTCTCACGCGTCGCCTTGTCTCCGGCTGTTCCTGTGAAGACATTGGCATTGCCGGAATTTACAACAATCAGCCGGGCCATTTGGGGGTCAAATGGTGTCAGGAGTGCCCGTCTGGACCAATCGACAGGTGCGCCGGGCATCAGGTTTTTTGTAAATACACCGGCCACATGCGTCCCCGGCTGACCGCGCAAAATCCATAAATCGTCCCGGTTCTGATAGCGCATGCCGGTCTCAGCTGTTGCCATATCAAATCCGGCGATTGCGGGCATGGCCGGAAAGGTTTTTGGTGCAAAGGGAGAGAGGCTCATTTCGGACTCACTTGTCAGAAGGTGTTTCGTGATGGGTTATAATGGCAGATTGTTCCAATTCCTCTAAAAGATTTTCAACGGCTTTGGCTGTCAGAAGTGCCTCTATGGCGTCTTTTCGGCTTTCAAAACTGGGCGCGGGTAGGATCCTTTGGTCCAAAACTTCAATCACATGCCAGCCCTGATCAGTTTTAACGGGGGATAGTAATGCACCTTTATCAGCGCTGAATATTTTACTACTTAATACAGGATCCATCATATCGCGGCTGACATAGCCAAGATCACCGGCATTTTCCCGGCTCGCCCGGTCGATTGAAAAGCCCAGTGCCAGAGATGAAAAGCTGTCACCATCATTAAGCCGTCGTATAATTTCGGCGGCCATTGCTTCATCTGGAACAACGATTTGCCGGGCATTAACTTGTAATTCTTGTGGTTTTTGAGCGGTTTGGGTGTCGTAAAATTCCTTTATAGCCTCCTCCGTTACCACTTGAGATACATGGTTTTGTATCATGGCATCTGACAAGATGTCTTCACGGGCGGACAATAACCGGGTTTGTATGGCGGGCTGCGTCTCAAGACCCGATTCCAGGGCTTTTTGATACAAAAGCCGCCTTTGAATGATATAATTCTTAATTGCGGTCTCATCACCTAATCCCGCTGCATCAGGACTCTTAGCCGCGAGTTCCAATTGCTCTGCAGTTATGGAAGAGCCATTGACTGTTACAATTGCCGGATTTTGGGCGAAATCACCTTTCCCGTCAGCTATATCAGGGGTCTTATCAGCCGAATTGAGGCGCGCTATCATGATTAAAAGCAGAAACCCGGCCAGACAGACTGCCAGGATGATCCGGGCGCGATTTTGAGGATTTTGCTGTGACATGAAACACACGCTTTGTCATAAAATACTGTCAGGGGCTCCACCCCTTTATTGACTTACGACACCATCGTTCTTAAGTCACCCCCAAGAATATAAGATAACAGGCCTCAATACGTCTGTTCCAGGAGTTTACATGCTAGGCATAGCCAAGAAAATTTTCGGCACTGAAAATGACCGGAAACTGAAAAAACTGCGGCCGCTTGTGGCTAAAATCAATGGCTTGGAGCCTGAGTTTGAAAAGCTCACGGATGATGCTTTAAAGCTGAAAACCCAGGAATATAGGGATCGTCTGGAAAAGGGTGAGACTCTGGATGATCTTTTACCGGAAGCCTTTGCTACTGTTCGCGAAGCGGCCAAGCGAACCTTAGAGCAGCGCCATTATGATGTGCAGCTTATCGGTGGCGTTACGCTGCACCGGGGCGAAATCGCCGAAATGCGCACTGGTGAAGGTAAGACACTGGTTTCCACTCTGGCCGCCTATCTTAATGCTCTTCCGGGCAGGGGCGTGCATATCGTAACAGTGAATGACTATCTGGCGCGCCGTGATGCCGAGTGGATGGGCAAGGTTTACAATTTTCTCGGCCTGACTGTTGGCTGTATCAATGATCACGAGCCTTGGAACCCGGCCCGTAAAGAAGCCTATGAGTGCGATATCACTTACGGAACAAATAATGAATTTGGTTTTGATTATCTGCGCGATAATATGAAATATTCAATGGAGGAAATGCTGCAGCGCAGTCATGCCTATGCCATTATTGATGAAATTGACTCTATCCTGATTGATGAAGCTCGAACGCCGCTGATCATTTCTGGCCCGACTGATGATAAGTCAGAATTTTACACCACTATTGACGCGATGATCCCGCACATTAGCGACGATGGCTATGAACTGGATGAAAAAGCCCGGACAGCCACGTTTAATGAAGCTGGTAATGAACAAATTGAAAGCATATTGCGTGAAAAAGAGCTTTTAAAAGGTGACAGTCTCTATGACATCGAGAACGTTACAATTGTCCACCATATCAATCAGGCTTTGAAAGCTCATAAGCTGTTTATTCAGGACAAAGACTATATCGTCAAAGATGGTCAGGTTGTTCTGATTGATGAATTTACCGGGCGTATGATGGATGGGCGTCGTCTGTCTGAGGGTTTGCATCAAGCCATTGAAGCTAAAGAGCGAGTCGAGATTAAACCTGAAAATGTCACGCTGGCGTCTGTCACTCTGCAAAATTATTTCCGTCTCTATGACAAACTGTCCGGCATGACTGGAACTGCCGAAACAGAAGCATCTGAGTTCCATGATATTTACGGTCTTGAAGTTTTGGTAATTCCGACCAACCGCCCTATTCAGCGTATTGATGAAGATGATGTGATTTACCGGACTGAGAGTGAAAAGTTCAGCGCCATTATTGAAGAAATCAAAACCTGTCAGGCCAAAGGTCAGCCGGTTCTCGTGGGTACGGTTTCCATTGAAAAATCTGAAAGCCTGTCTGAGGCTCTCAAGGGTGCGGGCATAGAACACAAAGTTCTAAATGCACGATATCATGAACAGGAAGCCTCAATTGTATCTCAGGCCGGCGTTCCCGGCGCCATTACAATCGCGACGAATATGGCGGGCCGTGGTACGGATATTCAACTCGGCGGTAATTTGGAAATGCGCCTCGAAAATGAAATGCCTGAAGGCGCGACCGAGGCAGAAGCTAAAAAAATCGAAGGCTTGATCAAAGAAGAAATTGGTCTGCTCAAACAGCAGGCATTGGATGCTGGTGGACTTTATGTTCTAGGCACAGAGCGCCATGAAAGCCGCCGCATTGATAATCAGCTACGCGGCCGGACAGGTCGTCAGGGTGATCCGGGCCGATCCAAATTCTATCTGTCGACCGAAGATGATCTAATGCGCATTTTCGGTGGTGACCGTTTGAAAAATATGATGGGTAAAATGGGATGGGAAGAAGGCGAAACCCTAACCAATCGCTTTATGACCAAGGCTGTTGAACGGGCTCAGGTTAAAGTCGAACAGCGTAATTTTGACATCCGGAAAAACCTGCTGAAATATGATGATGTCATGAATGATCAGCGCAAGACAATTTTCGAGCAGCGCCTTGAGTTTATGCGTGATGATGATGTGTCCGATGTGATTGAAGACTTCCGTCATCAGGTTTGTGAAAATCTGATCGAAACTTATGTTCCTAAAAAAGCTTTTGCTGAGCAATGGGATATTGAGGGCTTATCAGAAAAAACCCGCGAAGTGATGCTTCTGGATTTACCGTTTCAGGACTGGGCCGCCGAAGAAGGCATTGCTGATGAGGAAATGTTATCACGCCTGAAGTCCACAGCGGACAATATGGCCAATGAACTTTCCGGGACTGTGGATCAGGATCAATATCGCAATGCGGAAAAACAAGTTCTTTTGCAGGTTATTGATACCAATTGGCGCGAGCATTTGCAGCATCTTGATGCCTTAAAATCCGTGATTGGACTGCGCGGCTATGGTCAGCGCGATCCTTTGAATGAATACAAGTCCGAAGCTTTCACCTTGTTTGATAAATTGCTCAATGATCTACGCGAAGGTGTGACTCAGGCCATCAACCGGCTTTTGATTAATGTGCAGATTCAGCGTCAACAGGCTCAAATGGAACAGCAGGCACAAGCTCAAACCCAGACAGCGCCTCAACAGGCCGCGCGCTCGCCCATGGATATGATGCAATCGGCTCCCGAGAGCAAAACTCTCGATCCTGAAGCGCTCAAAAATGTCTCGCGAAACGCGCCTTGTCCGTGCGGATCAGGTAAAAAGGTCAAACACTGCCACGGCCGGGCCTAAACATAATTGCATCAAATTCGCTAAAATCTGCACAAAAAGCCGCCGCCTGATTTCAGGGCGGCTTTTTTCATGGGCTGCATATCGTCATTAAGGATGCTTTCCTGTTTCTGAACATCAGATTTAAGCAGGAGAACAAAATGAAAAAATCAATATTCGCGTCCAGCCTTATTCTGGCAGCATGTTTGGGGACGGTACCAGCACAAGCAGATGATCTAACCGTGAGCACCAGTATTGATTACGTCACAGATTATGTGTTTCGCGGGGTCAGTCTGGCTGATAGCGCTGTGCAGCCGGGTGCCGAGCTTGGGTTTGGAGATTTCACTACAGGGGCCTGGTTTTCGACCGGTATCGGCGAGACCTCCATAGCGGCGGCAGACGAACTTGATCTTTACATGGGATATGGGCTTGAGCTCAGCGACGCTATCAATGCCAGTGTTGGCGTCACCTATTATCACTATCCGCAGGGCGGCGGCCTGTTTGAAACCAATGATGGCGTAGCGGGTAGTTACGAAATTTATGGTGGCCTTGCTTTTGATAGGGTGCTCAGTCCATCCGTCACAGCTTATTATGATCTTACCCTAGAGGCTCTCACCTTAGAAGCTGGTATTGGTCATTCTTTGACCCTTGATGAGGCAGTGGCTTTGGAGCTCGGCCTCACAGCAGGTCACGTTGATGGCGAGGGTTTCAGTTATGAATATGGTCAGGGCACAGCCACTCTTTCTTACGAGCTCAGCGATGATGTTGCCGCTTATATCAGCGGCAATTACGCGCTTAGCTCAGAGGATAGTCTGGATTATAAAAAACTGATCCTTGGCAATCCTAAAGATAATTTATTGTTTTTTGGAGCCGGTATTTCTGCGGGTTTCTAGGTCCGATATTAAAGCAATGAACGTCCAATGTTGAGGAATTTGTCCCGCCTGCGCTTGATAAGCTCTTCAGCTGTCAGGTCGGATAAGCTCTCCAGCGCGGTCATGATTTCTGCGCCAACCATTTTGACCATATCCTCGGGTGCTCTGTGAGCTCCGCCTAGAGGTTCGGAAATAATATGATCAATGACGCCAAGCTCTTTTAAATCCTGAGCTGTGATTTTCATGGCTTTGGCCGCGTCTTGGGCTTTACTGCCATCACGCCATAAGATTGAAGCGCAGCCTTCCGGTGAGATGACGGAGTAAATAGAGTGCTCCAGCATCATGACTTTATCGGCTGTGGCGATGGCAACAGCGCCGCCCGAGCCGCCTTCGCCAGTAATGATAGTGATGAAGGGTACTTTTAAGGACAGGCCGCGATCAATAGAGCGGGCAATGGCTTCGGCTTGGCCGCGTTCTTCAGCGCCCCGTCCGGGGTAGGCGCCGGCAGTGTCGACAAATGAAATTAAAGGCAGGCCGAACCGCTCGGCCATATCCATTAGGCGGACGGCTTTGCGGTAGCCTTCAGGCTGCGCCATGCCGAAATTATGTTTGAGACGGCTATCCGTATCTTTGCCTTTTTCGTGGCCGATAACGACCACGCTTTGATCGCGAATTTTACCAAGCCCGCCCATTAGTGCCAGATCATCGCCAAATTTGCGATCACCTGCTAGCGGCGTGAAATCCGTAATCAGGCCAGAGATATACTCACTGAAATGAGGCCGAATAGGATGACGCGCAACTTGTGTTTTTTCCCAGGCTCCAATTTTTTCGTAAATGGTTTTGAGCTGCTTTTCCGACTTTTCACGGAGCTTGGCGACCTCGGCCACATCTTTTTCACCGCTTTCAACCAGTGTCTCGATCTGGTGATCCAGTTCAGCAACAGAGCGTTCAAAATCCAAATAGGTCCGGGGCATGCAGCGTCCTTGTTATGGTTTTTATAAGGCGCGGCACCATAACAGAGGAAACCCATAGAGCAAGCGGGTGAATGTGATTTCAAGACACCAATTTATTTGTCGGGGTATGACGGGTTCACTAAGCGACCTACATAACTGCATGTGTATGATCTTGTTGAATGGAAAATTCGAATTCTATGTCCTGGGCCACCACACTCTCACCGCAGCTTGTGCAGGCCATTTGATGTTTTAACGGTTCTTGGCAGGACTTGTGAGTTAGAAGTAATGGCGGGCCTTCTGGCGCAGCGTACCATTTATCACCCCATTCCATCAATGCGATGAGAATAGGATAAATATCGCGGCCCTTAGGCGTAAGTTTGTAAACGCCATTATTTTTTTCAACTATTGCCATAGTGCAAAGCCGCTCTAAACGTTCCGCGAGAATATTGGTTGCGATAGCTGTATCATCACAAATGTCTTGATAGGTGTTCAAATTGGTGAATACTGATCTGATGATCAAGGCGGACCATCTGTCACCAATAATATCGGCAATTTCATCAAATAAAGGTGTTATAAGGTCTTTTTCTGAACGGGTTTTACGGCGGCGACGGCCATAAACTGCCGGCATTAATCCCACGCCGGGACCCTCTGCCCATGTTACATCACGCGGATCAATTTCGACGCGGCAGCCATTGCAAACGGGTTTTGGAAGTGTTTGTTGCCTACACGTTTTATGAATCAAAGACAGTAAAATTTTGCCATTTACACGCCCCCATTTTTGCTCCCAATAAAACATGGAAAGCGCGACAGGATAGAGATCCAATAATTTTTCCGTCCCGCGATATTCATATCGTTCAGGCTTGGTAGAATAGAGTGTTTTTTGAAAACATCCCGCATCAACCAGTTTTTGAAGTCTGTTGCTAATGACCGATTTTAGTAGGCTTGTCTGTCTTTGAAAGTCAGAAAATCGGCGGGTTCCCAGCCAGTAACTTTCGAGCAGAAGTAATATTGGTTTATCACCGACGACTTCTAAGGCGCGCCAAATTGAGCATGTTCTTATATATTTGGTTTGGGTCATGTCCCTTTATATCCTGCCCAAGGTATGTTTAAACAAGTAAAAAGACTCTGAGGGTGAGAAAATGCAAACAACTCCGCGTGAACGTATTGAGGCCTATACGGCTAAGGGGTGGTGGGAGAATAATACGCTGCAAAATATTTTTTCGGATGTTATCGCTGAAAACCTTGATAGGCCCGCTTTGATTGATCCGGATAATCGCAACGCATTTGTTGATGGCCCCCTCATAAGGCTGTCCTATAGAGACTTACCTGGCGCAGTGGATAGAATTGGAAGCTGGCTTTTTGAAGCGGGCCTTCGCCAAGGCGACGTTATTTTGGTGCAAATGCCCAATACTGTTGAAATAGTCCTCATCTATATTGCTGCTGCAAAGCTTGGATTGATCGTGAGTCCAGTGGCTATGCAATATAGCGAGTATGAACTTCGGCACATTGGGGAGGTTATTGAGCCCAGCCATTATATTACCTTTAGAAATTTTCGGAACGAGGCTTTTGGCATGGAACATCTCAAGGCCTTACCAAAAAGCTGCGCCCCGTTATTTTGGGGGGAGGATGATTTTAGTTTAAGTGCAGCTTCCAATATTTCATCTGATTATTCAGCTTATGTCGAAAATCTGGTGCAAGATCCCAATGATATTTTCACGATTTGCTGGACGTCGGGCACAACGGGCCGCTCAAAGGGCGTACCGCGCAGCCACAATCAATGGCTGGCGTCTGCGCTGGCCGTGGAGGATTCTGTAAATCTACCCAGCGGGTCTATCTATCTCAATCCATTTCCTTTTATTAATATGGCGGCCATTGGCGGGTTTTTATATTTCTGGCTTAAAAATCGCGGCACAATGATTTTACATCATCCTTTTGATCCGGCGGTTTACCTCTCTCAAATTCAAAATGAAAAAGTGGTCTATACCTTAGCTCCACCAGCACTGCTTAACAGGCTGCAGGAAACCAAAGATCAGATTAAAGCAGGATTTGATTTATCAAAACTCAAACTTATTGGATCCGGAAGTGCTCCATTGAGCCCTCATATGATTGAGGGATTTAAAACGGATTTTGATATCGACGTTATCAATGTCTTTGGATCAAATGAAGGATCTGCCCTTTTAAGCAGTCCAAAAGAGGTGCCTGATTGTGAGGATCGGGCCATATTTTTCCCCCGGTTTGGCCGCAGTGAACATAAATGGGCCAATAGGATCCATGATCGCATTAAAACGAAGCTTTTGGATCTGGAAACAGGCGAGGAAATCAATGAAGCAGGCAAAATTGGAGAGCTCTGCGTAACAGGCGCAACCGTTTTTGACGGCTATTATAAATCGCCGCAAGATAATGCGCAGGCCTTTACGGAAGACGGATATTTCCGCACGGGCGATTTGTTTGAGATTGGCGGCGACAACCAGCAATTTTACAGATTTGTTGGGCGCTGCAAGGCGCTTATTGTTCGCGGCGGAGTGAATATATCGCCCGAAGAGATAGATGAGCTTTTAATTGCGCACCCAGCAATTTTAGAGGGGGCAGTCGCGGCGTATCCCGATGACATTATGGGAGAGAAAATTTGCGCTGTGGTTGTTTTACATGAGGGACAGACTCTCAGCCTAGAGCAATTAAAGACTTATATGGCCGATAAGAAAGTGGCGAAGTTTAAATGGCCGGAACGACTGCATATAATGGATGCGCTTCCCCGTAATGCCATGAATAAAGTTGTCAGACATGAATTGGAAAAGCTGCTCTGTTAATTTATTCGTTCTATCAGTATTGCGGCTCCAATTCCGCCGCCTGCCTGTGCGACGACCATGCCCGTTTGTGTTTTTGAGCTCTCAAGCTCACATAACAAGCTAGCGAGTAATATTGCTCCTGTGGCTCCCATAGGGTGCCCCATTGCCAGATGACCCCCATTTACGTTGACCTTATTAGGATCGACACCGTAATCACGCTGGAATTTTAACGGCACAGCGGCGAAGGCTTCCATAAATTCATAACGGTCAATATGGCCCGGCTTTAATCCGTGCTTAGCTTGCAACTCTTCCATGGCTTTAAAACCTGCCGTTAATTGCAGGACGGGATTATCGGCGGTTTCTATAAAATCAATAATGCGCGCGCGGGGCTCAAGGCCCGCTGCCTGTCCGGCTTCTTTTGTGCCCAATAGGATAAGAGCCGCGCCATCGGCCATACCTGGACAATTGGCGATGGAATGAACATGTTCAATTTTCTCAAGTTCCGGATATTCAGAGAGCATCATTGCATCATATCCCATCGCGCCTTGTGCGGCGAAAGCTGGGGGAATAGAGGTTAATTTCTCTAAAGTTAGATCGGCGCGGATCAAAGCATCCCGGCTAATTAATTTATCTCCGTCAGGGCCTTTAACCGGCATAACGCTGCGCGCGTAAAACCCCTTTTCCCATGCCGTATGGGCACGTTGATGAGAGGTAAGCGTGAGGGCGTCGAGATCAGATTTGCTAAAGCCTTCTTGCGTAGCGATAAGTTCCGCGCCCATAACTGGCGGAGCCCAACGCAAGTTTTTAATGAGATTGGGATCATTATAATAACTGGCTTTGTCTGCTAAAAATCCCACATGGGAAAGACTTTCCACACCGCCGGCTAGGGCTAAACCGTCTTGTCCGCTTTGAGACCAAAGCGCGGCATCAAATATAGCGCTAAGTCCAGAGACGCAATAATTGTTCAGAGTTCTGACGGCGACGTCGTCCCTTAGCGACGAGGCTAGGCGGCTGACTAGCGCTATGTGCCCTCCTTGGGGGCCTACTTGCCCAACACAACCTAAAGACAGACGTCTAACGTGATTTGATAGAGTCTGATTGCGCGCCTCTAGGGCTTTTATAAGATCAGCGACAAGTTGGTGCGGCGCTATATTGGATAAGGCTCCGCCCGGTTTGGTATCTTTTGCGGGGCGACCCTTGGCGCGCGGTGTGCGTAGCGCATCATAGATGAAAACATCTTTCATGCAGGTCAGACGCCGACAATAAAGGATACATTCGTTGTGCCAGAGCCGCCAACATTAAACGTTCCCACAGTTTTTGCACCTTCAACCTGCATATCCCCAGCGCGTCCGGAGGTTTGTCTTGCCGCATCCAGCATCATCCGAACCCCTGTTGCTCCGACGGGATGGCCAAGCCCAATAAGGCCGCCTGAGGGATTAATAGGAATATCGCCCTCCATAGCGATCCGGCCGGCTTCAATGGCTTTCCAGGCCTCACCGGGGGCGGTGATCCCGAAATGCTCTATGGCCATATATTCCGTAATTGAAAAACAGTCATGTGTTTCAATAGCGTCTAAATCTTCTGGGCCAGATAATTTGGCGCGGGCATAAGCGTCTGTGATGGCTTTGCGGGTCCAGGGAAAGACATATCCACCAGAAGCGCTTTCTTCCATTTTCGTGCGCATTATCATAGGCGCCGTCCTGTGACCCCACCCTTTGATATAGGGTATTTCGTCCAGCTTCGTATCGTGCTGCTTTGCGTATTCTGCCGCCCGTTTTTCCGAAGCAAGAATAACAACAGCTGCGCCGTCTGTGACTTGTCCGCAATCCTGTTTGCGCATCCAGCCCTCGATGACTGGGTTGGCTTCATTGTCCTGGGTGAAGCTTTTATCTGTAAAGGTCCATTTTCGCGTTTGCGCATTGGGGTTCTTTGCACCATTGGCAAAGTTGATTTTGGAAATTTCGGCAAGATGTTTATAATCAAGCCCGTAGCGCTCTTCATAGACATCGCACAAATCAGAAAACATAGCTGGCCAGAGATATTTAGCACCTAGAGCTTCTCGTCCGACCCAGGCAGCCGCGCCTAAATTTTTTGCAGCTATTTCTCCTGGTACATTTCGCATCAATTCGACACCGATAACACAGGCCGTTTCATAACGACCGCTTTCAATATCGGTCATAGCCGCTAAAATTGCCAGCGAACCTGAGGCACAGGCCCCCTCATGCCGAGAGGAAGGCATGCCGGAAAAATCTGGATGAACATGACCGAAATATCCGCCCAGCATGCCTTGACCTGTAAACAGCTCTGCTACGAAATTACCCACATGGCCGACGTCAATATCCTTAGGCTCTAGCTTGGCATCCTCAAGGCCCGATAAAACAGCCGTAGAGAACAGTTCGAAAAGTGATTTGTTTGATCGGCTCCAGTTTTGGGAAAAATCTGTTTGCGCGCCGCCAAGAATATAAATCCGTTTTCCCATATGTCCTCCGTCTTAATCATTCTATCCATTGCTATAGGGTATCGCAAGAGTTAGTATGTTTATGAAAGTATCGTGAAACCATATGTCATATTCTTCACCATTATTTCCAAATCTTGCGCTACCTGTAATCGCGGCCCCAATGTTCCTGGTTTCAGGGCCGGAGCTTGTATTGGCCTGTTGCCGGGCCGGAGTGATAGGTTCTTTTCCATTTCCCAATGCCCGAACCATTGAAACACTTGACAACTGGCTCGATCACCTGGGCCGCGAACGCCAGCCAACAGATGCTCCTTTTGCAGTGAACCTGACGACCCATCGCAGCTATGATCGGCTGGCTGATGAAATCGCTTTGATTGAAAACCATAAGCCTGAAATTGTTATTACGGCTTTGGGTGGCCCTGATCCTGTCCTTGATGTTGTACGGAGTTATGGCGGCAAGGTGATCGCGGATGTGAATTCCGTTGGCTATGCTCGCAAAGCCGTTGAAAAAGGCGTGGATGGTCTGGCATTGGTGAGCGCTGGTGCAGGCGGTCATACGGGCCATATGTCAGGTTTTGCATTTGTATCCGAGGTGCGCAGCTTGTTTGATGGCCTTATTGTTCTGGCGGGCGGGATCGGGACTGGGGCCGCCATTCACGCCGCAGAAATTGCCGGGGCTGATCTTTGTTATATGGGCACAAGCTTCATTGCAGCAGAAGAAAGTATTGCCAGTGATGAATATAAAGCGATGCTGGTGCAGGCAGTATTTGATGATTTGATTCTCAGTGATGTTCTGACTGGTGCTAAAGCTTATTATCTTCGGCAATCGCTTGAAAAAATGGGATATGATCCGGATAACATGGCCGCGGGATCCGGCATGGATTTATCAAATTCCCAAGACCAGATAAAAGCCTGGCGTGATGTTTGGTCCGCCGGCCATGGTGTTGGAGCAGTTACTTCTATTGAACCTGCTGCTGATATTATCAAAAGGCTCAAGCGCGAATATAGCCAAGCTTGCAAACCGAGCTAAATTCAGCTATAGAAACTTGCATAAACATACCAACGTTTTGGAACTTGTTATGAACGCGCCTTTTAAACATTCTGATGCTCCTTTTGGCCATGAGCATGGCCCAATGATAACCGGGACATTTGCGCCGGTGCTTGAAGAAGTTGTTCTGACAGACCTGCCCGTAACAGGTAAAATTCCAAGTGATTTGAATGGTGTCTATCTTCGCAATGGACCTAATCCGCGCTTTAAACCCAAAGGCGCCTATCATCCTTTTGATGGGGATGGAATGCTGCACGCCGCGCAATTTAAAAACGGCCAGCTGACGTATAGAAATAAATGGGTTCGTACGGAAGGCTGGAATGCCAATAACGCAAAAGGCGAAGAAACCCATTGGGGGATTATGTCGACTTTGAAGGGCCGTGAGGACATGCCTATGGCTGATGTGGCGAATACGGATGTGATTGGCCATGCAGGTAAGGCGGTTGCAACCTGGTATCTGGCCGGAAAAGCTTACCTAATAGACCCGATTACCCTCGAAACCACTGAAGCCGCCGATTACGGAAATCGCGCTCCTGGGCATGGTGTTTCTGCTCATCCCAAAGTCGATGAAGTCACCGGGGAAATGATGTTTTTCGACTATTTTGATCACGCGCCTTACATGGCATATGGCGTGGTTGATAAGGAAGGTAAGCTCGTTCATCACGTTCCTATTGAGCTTCCGGGTAACCGCTTGCCTCATGATATGGGCATTTCGGAGAATTACTCCATTTTACATGACCTGCCCGTTTATCACGATGAAGATGCCCTTGCTGCCGGGCGTCACAAAATTAGATTTAACGGATCAATGCCCGCCCGTTTTGGTGTTATTCCCCGTTTCGGGCAATCGGATGAAATTAAATGGTTCGAGTTTTCACCCTGTTTTCTTTACCACGTTATCAATTGCTGGGAAGAGGGGGATGAAGTTGTCATGGTGGCTTGTCGTTTTATGCCGGTAAAAAATGAAGACGGCACAATTGATGAGCACAGGACAGCTAAAACCATTGCCCATCTTGGTATGGATGCCCGGCTCTGGCGTTACCGTATGAATATGAAAACAGGAGAAGGGACAGAAGAGTGCCTCAATGCTGAGCATAATTGTGAATTTCCCAGCTATAATACATCGCTGACCGGGCGCAAATCACGATACGCTTATCTTGTGGATCACAACCCCAATACACTCCACTGGATAGGTATTCGCAAATTTGACACGGATACCGGTGAAAGCCTTGGAAACTGGACGGATGGTCCAAAAGATTGTTGGTATAGTGAGCCCTGGTTCGCTCCGGCCGATAACCCCCAAAGCGAAGACCACGGCTATGTCATAACCTTTATGAGAGATGAAAAGCTTGGGAAACAGGAGCTACAGGTTTTTGACGCCCTCAATATCAGTCACGGCCCTATTGCGCGGGTAGAAATGCCGCACGCAATCCCGGTCGGATTTCATGCCTGCTGGATGAAGCCTAATCAGATTGAGAATTGGCCCGATAATTCTATCGGCTAGAAGCGCTATCCAAATCTAATGCGTTTTATCCGCCAAAGGATGCATGTCAAAGACCAGAGCCTTCATGCGCTCATCCAGAACGTGGGTATAAATCTGTGTTGTGGAAATATCGGCGTGACCAAGCAGCGTTTGGACGCTTCTCAGATCAGCTCCATTCGCTAACAAATGAGTAGCAAAAGCGTGGCGTAATACATGCGGCGAGATTTTCGATGGCTGCAAGCCTGCCTGTATAGCTAGCTCTTTGAGCATTTGGGCGAAGCGTTCCCGGGTCATATGCCCGGATTTGGACGTTGAGGGAAACAGGTAATTGGACGCGCGGTCACGGGCCTCAATTGCCGTTGGCAATGTGGCCTCGCGAGCCTTCAGCCAGGTTTTTATAGCGTCGATTGCTGGAGGCGTTAGCGGAACGATCCGCTCTTTGCCGCCTTTACCTTTAATGAGCAGGCATCCATCACGGCGCTGCACGGCGCGTACGGTCAGGCTGACAAGTTCGCTGACCCTAAGCCCGCCTGCATAGAGAATTTCCAGCATACATAAAAGGCGCTGTCCTTTGGGTTCACTATCTTGTTGAGCGGCTTGAAACAGGCGGTCAACATCACCTTCGGATAAAATTTTTGGTAGCGGACGTCCCTGTTTAGGGCCGCGTAAATTTTGTACAGGATTGTCTTTGCGAAGATCATCCATTTGCAGGAATTTATAAAATTGTTTTGCCGAGGATAATTTTCGCGCGCCTGTTGATGGAGCCAGGCCCTGCGCTGCCCATTGGCCTAGAACATATTCAAGCTGACCTGTCTTGGCGCTGAGTAAATCCGTACCCTTGGCACGAAGGGCGTCGGTCCAGCCATCAAGATCGCGGCGATAAGCCTGCAATGTATTTTCTGATGCGGCGCGCTCCGCCTGCATCATTTCAAGAAAAGCATCAATGGCGCGGGCCGTATTCACCTTATGACCCTGAGAGGAAATCCTGGGCTGCCAGTTTGGCGGCTTGATCCGTAAGGCCAGCGTCATACAGGGCAGCCGTGATCATATATATTTTCGTGTCAGACATATTATCATCCAAGAGCTGAGCGGCCCGTAAGGCGGTTTCGGCCTGAGCGCGCCGTTTGGAGGCAGCCTTTAAAGCCATCATTTCGCCGGATAAAGATCCCAGTGCTGCTTTGCTTTCCAGTGCAGCCAATGCTGGATCGGATAGATTTGCACCCAGTGCGTGGGCGAGCAGGGCATCTCGAATTGCTCGTGTTCTTGTGGAGGGACTGCTCAGACGCTTGTCAATGTCTGTGCCGAGGCCGCCGCCAAAGAACCCGTTACCCAGAGCATCGGCTGCCAAGGCGATCCGGTTTTGCTTATCGGGCTGTCCGCTTAAAGCGGTGTGAATTCGCTGTAGAGCAATAACATCTCCTCGAGTGACCGCGGCACGGCTGATAATGGGCTGCATTTCCGGGGACAGTTGATCAAAGCTGACGGCTTGCAATTGCGGTTTTAAAAGCTGAGCGAAACGTTCAAATTGCCCCGCTTGATCAGCGCGTATTAACAAGGCAGTGACAGCTCTTAACTGATCCTCGCCAAAATTTTCACGCGCTATACGAAAAAGCTGAGCAAAGCTTTTTGCTGAACGGCTGGATAGGGCTGCATCAAGGTTGGGGCCTGTACTTTGCATAACCTCTATGCCGCCCGCCAGTTCATTTGCTGTCATATTATCGGTGCCTAGCGCATTTAAAATCTCGGATATTTGATTGTCCGATAAAGCATTAGCGGCCTGCATTAGCGCTTTGAGGCGGGTCTCGGGATCCGACATGGAATCCATGGCAATGCCCGCTGATAGAGTCGCTGGAGTTTTACCCGATGGCCATGACAGGCCGGATTTAGCCATCATCGCCATGTTAAGTGGTGTGCTGTTAATATCGTTTAGTGACGGCGTGCCTGGGAATTTCATGAGATAACGCATGAGCGCACCATAAGTTTTGTCTGTGTTGCCGCTACTGCCAAGCAGGTCGAGAGTGATTTCAGCGGCCGCTGTTTCGCCGCGCTCCACATGACAAAAGGCGCGCAGCTTCATCCAGTAGCTTTCGGAGCGGGCCTGCGTAATTTGATCAGATATGCTGCAGGCCCGGGTGATATCCCCGGCCGTTAATGCCAAATCCGCATCAAGTTGTTGATCACTGGCAAAACTAGGCGTGCGGGCAATGATGTCCTGCGCGGCGGCCATGTCAGCAATGCGGATAATAGCGTCCAGCCGGGCTGTTTGAAACGCGTCCTGATCTGAGCCTGTGGGTGTTGCTCCCGCGGAGAGTAAGGCTGAACGCGTGAGCGTACGGGCCAGAGGGTGATTAAAATCGCTGGGAACGTTTTTGATCAGCCGGACGGCTGTTGTGGCTTCGGTACCGCTCCATAGACCACTCCCCAGGCCGCCATCAACTGCGCTGAGCGTGCCGGGGTCATAGGCACTGGCTGAGCCAAGCTCACCCATCTCAATAGACTGAGCCTGAACTGAGATTGTTCCAAAAACAAAAGCAGCTGTGGTTAAAAATATGGATTTCATACTATTTTTCAAAATTATCCTGAAGTTCAATTGTGATGGTCTCGCTATTGGCGTTCTCCGGTCCGCTTTCAGCTAAAAGCCACATGAAAATACCAACTAGCAAAAATAAAATGAGTGCAGCGACAAGTCCTAATTTTTTCACGGTTTAACCCTTTTCAATCTTTATCCTTGAGCATAGCTGCTTTTGACGACATAGTAAGGAAAATTTTCACACGGCCAGCAGTGCCGTCAGATATGAGATAAAGGCACATTATGCGGCCGGTCAATCGCGCGATACGCGCCCGTCCTGTTGCCCTTGTGGGGCTGATGGGAGTTGGTAAAACAACAGTTGGACGCCGTTTGGCGCGCCGATTGGATGTGCCTTTTTATGATTCAGATGAAGAAATAGAATTGGCATCTGGCCGAACTGTGGCGGGTTATTTTCGCGATCACGGAGAGGCGGCTTTTCGGGACGGGGAACGTCGCGTCATAGAGCGGCTTTTGGATGGAACGCCCATGGTGCTTGCGACAGGTGGCGGCGCCTTTATCACAGAAGCAACGCGGGCAGTTCTGAACGAACGGGCAACAACAATCTGGCTTAAGGGTGATTTTGAAACCATTATGGAGCGTGTCAGCCGAAAGGATACCAGGCCGTTATTACAAGTGGAAAACCCCCGTGCCCGCATGCGTGAACTTATGGATGAGCGTTATCCAATTTATGCGAAGGCGCATATCACTGTGCCGATCGCGCGCGGCCCGCACATTCGAACCGTGAATAAGGTTACTCGTTATCTGGATAAATTTTACCGGCAGACAGACGGGTCTTCTAAAAGACCTCGACGCGGCAAAGGTGCGCAAAAGAGTGCTGCCAAATGACTGGGACGCCTCGCATAGTTCAAGTCGATTTAGGCGCTCGCAGTTACGATATTGTCATAGGTCAGGATGTTTTGGGAGATATTAAAGACTATCTTTTGCCTGTAACAAATGGGGGCCGCATACATGTGGTCACAGATGAAAATGTCTATGGCCTTTATAAGGACAGGCTTTACGGGTTGGAGCAGGATGTTAGCGTAACGGTCTTACCCGCAGGAGAGTCTCAGAAAAGTTTCCCGGTTCTGCAAAAAGTTCTGGATGATCTCTTTGAGCAGAGCCTTGATAGAGCCGATACATTGGTTGCATTTGGCGGCGGGGTTATTGGCGATCTGACAGGCTTTGCAGCATCTATTTACAAACGGGGCTGTAAATTTGTTCAGATACCCACCACTCTGCTGGCGCAGGTTGATAGTTCTGTGGGCGGAAAAACAGCCATAAATGTACCTCAAGGGAAAAATCTGGTTGGGGCTTTTTATCAACCGTCCCGGGTGCTCACTGATACGTCCGTTTTAAAAACTCTGCCTGAGCGGCAATTAAAAGCCGGCTATGCCGAAGTTTTAAAATATGGCCTTTTAGGCAATCGTGACTTTTTCAATTGGTTGGAAGATAACGGTGCTAATGTCCTGGCGCTCGAGCCAGAAGCCACAGCCGAAGCCATTGCAATATCCTGTCAAATGAAAGCGGCTATAGTGGCGGCTGATGAACGGGAACAAGGGCAGCGGGCTTTGCTTAATCTGGGCCATACATTCGGACATGCTCTTGAAGCGCAAAGCGGTTACTCTGATGATCTTCTTCACGGCGAAGGGGTCAGCGCAGGTATGGAAATGGCTTTTGCGTTTTCCAGCGCGCTTGGTTTCTGCCCGACAGGGGATGTTAAGGCCGTATCAAATCATTTACAGCGTCATAAATTGACAACCATTGAGGATGTAAAACCCTGGACGACTGATCCTGCGGTGCTTTTAAAGCATATGGGGCAGGATAAGAAAAACGAAGCCGGTAGGCTCACTTTTATTTTAACCCGCGCTATTGGCGAAGCCTTTGTGCAAAAAGATGTCGCGCCGGATCAACTCCGGAATTATTTGGAAGCTTTGAAAAACTGATATGCTTGAAACTCTTAAAGATCCTAGCGTTATAATGACTATTCTGACGGTTTTTGGCCTGTTGGTTATTTCAGCTTTTTTTTCAGGTTCGGAAACGGCTCTTACGGCGGCTTCACGCGCACGTATTCATGCCGAAGAACGTGATGGCAATAAAGCGGCAGGGATAGTATCAAAATTATTGGCGCGCCGCGAACGCCTGATTGGATCGTTATTGCTCGGCAACAATATGGTCAATGTTGCCGCCTCAATTTTAATGGGGGGTGTCATGGCGGAGCTCTTTGGTGATGGTGGATGGTCACTCCTGATTGCTACCGTTGTCATGACGGCGTTGATCCTTATTTTTGCTGAAGTTCTGCCAAAGACTTACGCAATAACGCAGCCTGATAAGGCTTCTCTGAATGTGGCGCGACCCGTGAACATTATTGTATCTTTATTTGCTCCAGTGGTCTCGTTGGTTCAAGTGATCGTCAATGCCATGCTGCGGTTATTTGGTGTGGATAGTGATGCTTCGCCTTGGACGGCCGCCGATGAAATCCGCGGCGCAGTGGACTTGCACCATCAAGAGGGGGGCGTCGCAAAAGGTTCGCGAGATCGTATTATCGGGGTCCTGGAACTGGATGACCTCACTATCGAAGAAGTCATGGTGCACCGTAAAAATATCGTCATGCTGGATGGAGACCTTCCGCCTGATCAAGTGCTCAAAGAAGTGCTTTCAAGCGGTCACAGCCGTTTACCTGTATGGATGAATGACACAGATAACGTGACCGGCGTATTGCATGCCAAAGATATGCTCAAGGCTCTTTCCCGCACCAATGGTGATGTCAGTACGCTGAATGTGAAACGCATTTGCCGGGATGCGTGGTTTGTGCCGGAGACTACTTCGGTTGTGCAGCAGCTGCGCGCTTTTCAACAAAAGCGTGAACATTTTGCTATTGTCGTTGATGAATATGGCGCGCTGATGGGCGTTATTACGCTCGAAGATATTCTCGAAGAAATTGTTGGTGATATTCAAGATGAATATGATGAAGAGCTGGATGGTATGATCCGGCATCCGGATGGTTCTGTCACGGTTGATGGTGAAATTCCTATCCGGGATATCAACCGGGCTATGGATTGGAAACTGCCTGATGATGAAGCGGTAACGATTGCTGGATTGGTTATCCATGAAAGCCAGACAATCCCCGAAGAAAAACAAGCCTTTTCCTATTATGGGTACCGTTTTGAAATTCTCGAACGTCAGCGTAATCAGATTAAACGCCTCAAGGTTATAAAATCATTTGAACCGGATCAGCGGAGTGAATGACCCGGATCATAATTCGGACACTCTGCGTCCGGTCGCGGCGCCAGAGCATTTGGCCGAACCATTATTAGCAGCGAAGACAAAAGAGCATGGCGGAGATTTTTATTCCCGGCTGATCTTTTGGCTATGTCTGATATTAGCCATTGTCAGTGTCATAGCGAGCGGTTGGGCCTTTATCGGCTTTGCTGAAAACGATACTGGTTTTATGCATTTACTTTCGGCCTTTTTGCTGTGTTTCGGTATTGGGGCTTTGGCCTATGGCCCCCTTGGCCTGACGGCGTATTTTGCGAAAAAGGCAATTTATAAGCCCATGCCGCGGCTTCGAGCGATTATTGTAATATTGCTCGCATGGCCATGGCTGCCCTTTGCGTTCATTTTAGCGAAAGTCAGTCAGTACGGGTTATTTGCAGGAATTTTGGCGGCTTTTACGGCCATTTTGATCATATTATGGGCAGTGCGTTACTTCACAAATCAGTGAATTACAGTTCGAAACATTGAAAAAACACCAATATTTCCTTATATTTTCAGGGAGCGTTCAGGGACGGGATGCTAAGTAAAAACCTATCCTAACAAAGGAGACTGCAATGAAATCTTTGCGTCATCTGGTATTAGCAGCCTCAGCCATTGTGCTGACAGCCTGTGCGACCACTACACCTTATCAACCCGCTTCCAAGCCCGGTGGTTATGACGGTTATTCCCAAACTATGCTGGAAAATGACCGCGCCCGCGTGACTTTTGGCGGCAATTCTTTGACCAATCGCGAGACGGTTGAAAACTATCTGCTTTACCGCGCAGCCGAAATGGCAGTTGAGCGGGGCTATGATAGCTTCACACTGGTCGAGCGCGATACGGAGAAAAAGTCCCGGGTCAATGTTTCTCCGCGCTTTGGCGGACTATATGATCCTTATTTCAACTATTCCTTTTACCGGCCTCGTGTTGGCTGGAGTCCTTTTGCCCGTTACAGCTATTTCTATGACCCGTTTTATCGTCGCCGGGGCTGGGGCTTTATGGGCTCGCCGCGCCAATCTGTATTCAACGATTATGATGTGCGTGAAGTGACCAAATACAGAGCGTCCGCCGAAGTAAAATTTGGCCATAGTGCTTTGGCTGATAGCGAACGGAGCTTTAATGCCCGCGAGGTTATTCAGAACCTTGGATCACTTGTGGTTTTTCCTGATCAATAGCTGTTACATCAGAATTAGATTTTTAAAGCCCCGCTCGCGAAGCGGGGTTTTTTAATGGATGAAGATGATGAGCAGGGCTATTAGCCGAATTTTTCTGCCACTTGCATCATAAACATGCCCCAGGCATCCGGGCGCAATATAAGAGCCATAGCCAGTCCGGCTAGTGCGCCGCCAAGATGTGCTCCGTGCGCAATCATAGTATTGGGTTTCTGCGATAGAAAATAACTCCCGACAATAAACAATATGGCCAGTACAATCGCCCACATGGGAATGACGAAGAACAGCAGTAGTGTAGAAAAAGGGAAGAAAAGGCAAAAGGCCAGAATGACGCCAGATGTGGCCCCTGATGCACCTACGGCCCTGTAGTTGGGATTGTTCTTTTTAGAAACATATTCCCAGGCATTGCCGGCCAGAAGCGCCGCAAAATAAAGGGCTAGAAACCCGGCTGTTCCCAATATGGATTCAAGTATCCGGCCAAATTCATACAGGACAAACATATTGATGAATAAGTGAATACCGTTAACGTGTAAAAAGGCCGAGGTGACAAAACGGTACCATTGTTTTTTTTGCCGGATTGGACCGATCCAGAATACGTTTTTTTCAAAAATGTCCCGGTTGGTCAGGGCCATATAGCTGACCAGTACATTGGCAATAATCAAAGTCAGAGTGACAGGCGTTTGCATCAGGTTTTCCATAAGTCCGCCCTAGACTGTTTTACCAGTACTGTCGAACAGGAAATCATACAGGGATGGAGCTTGTTGAGACGGGTAATCTGCATTAGAGCGTGAGGAGAATAAATAAAGGGTAGATAGTGGATACACAGATTTTAAAGGCGGCAGAGCTGAGCAAGCGCGGGCAAAAGCGTATCCGGCGTAATTTGTTGCAGGCTTTTTTGGCGGCGCGTAAAACCCACGGGCCGGATATGAAAATCCTTACCGATGGTGATGGCCGTCAGCTCAGCTATGCTGAGCTTGCCCGGGCTGCCTTCGCGCTATCATCGCCTCTGAAAAAAATAACGGATGCTGATGAGAATGTGGGTATTCTGCTCCCGACAGGCGCAGGGGCGGTTATTGCGCTTTTGACCGTGCATGCGGCCAGCCGTATCCCGGCTATGTTAAACTTCACTGCGGGGATTAAAAATCTAAAAGCAGCGACACGCACGGCCCCTATTAAAACCGTTATTACAGCTCACAAATTTATCGAGCTTGCCGGGTTATCGGCGCTCATAGATCAGTTGTCTGAAGTGGTGAAAATTGTCTATCTGGAAGATATGCGCGAACAGATCACCTTGGGTGGGAAACTTCGTGCCGTGCTTGGCCCTGCCATGCCGGGCCTGTTTGTACCAAATGCTGCGCCTGACGACACAGGTGTTATTCTTTTTACTTCCGGCACGGAGGGGAACCCTAAAGGTGTCGTTCTAACCCATGCTAATATGTTAGCGAATGTTGAGCAAATTGATCAGCATGTGGATCTGGAAGACGGGGACAAGTTCTTTAATCCCTTGCCGACTTTTCACTGTTATGGCCTGACAGCGGCAACGTTATGGCCCCTGCTGAGCGGCTATCCCGTAGTCCTCCACCCATCGCCCTTACAGACAAAAACAATTGCTAAAAGGATTGCACAAACTCATGCAACGGTCTTGTTTGCCACGGATACTTTTTTGCAGCAATATATGCGCGCAAGTACTGAGGGCGGGCTCAGTTCCCTTCGGATTGCGGTTTGCGGTGCCGAGCGCGTACGCGAAGAAACCCGTAAAATAGCTGAACAGCGTTTTACCTGCGAAGTGCTGGAAGGTTACGGCGTTACAGAAGGTGCGCCTGTTCTAGCCGCTAATCAACCCGGTGATATTCGTGCAGGTACGATCGGTAAAATGTTACCAGGTATTGAGAGCCGGCTCGAGCCTGTCGACGGGCTGGAAGAGGGCGGCTGTTTATGGGTGCGCGGGCCAAATATAATGAAAGGCTACATCTCCCCTGATAATCCCGGCGAAGTGATCCCGCTAACAGATGGCTGGCATAATACAGGGGATGTGGTCTCGGTCGATGATGAAGGTTATTATGTCATTCGCGGACGGATTAAACGGTTCGCCAAGATTGGCGGGGAAATGGTTTCGTTAATGGTGGTGGAAAACTGCGCCGCTGCTGTCTGGCCTGATTATATGCATGCCGCCGCGATTGTGCCTGACAAGCGCCGGGGTGAACAAATCGTTCTTGTCACTGAGCATGCAGATCCGAAACGACATGAGCTATTAACCTGGGCGCAAACTCACGGCGTCCCGGAAATATCAGTTCCGAAAAAGATTATCAGCGTCGAAAGCCTCCCAGTCCTGGGTACGGGTAAACTCGACTATGTATCCGTGACTAAACTGGCAAAAGAGGCCATGGGATTGAGTTAGCTCACCCGCGTCAATATGGCGTAGGCATTAACTGTATTTGCGAATAATTCTCACTTGCGCTTGTTTCGAGGACTCGCTACATGCCCTGTTCGTTATTAAGAATGATTTGCAACTAGGATTCAGAATGCGAACAAATTGGTTTAGAAGCGCAGCTTTGAGTGTATTAGCGCTGGGTATGGCTTCGAGTGGCCAGGCTCAGCTTGCCGATGACGATGAGATCATTGTTACAGGCCAGTATTTGTCTTTGGATAAAATGAACGCTGTCAAAACCCCAACGCCTGTGATTAATGTCCCGCAAAGCCTGTCGATTATTCCGTCTGCGCAGATCGAAGATCAGGCTTTTACCAATATTGGCGATATTCTGCGGTATACGCCCGGACTGGCCGCTTCCCAGGGTGAAGGGCACCGGGACGCTATCATTATTCGCGGCAATCAAAGCACAGCAGACTTCTTTTTGGATGGCGTCCGGGATGACGTGCAGTACTTTCGTCCGCTTTATAATCTGGAACAAGTTGAAATCCTGCGCGGTTCTAACGCGCTTCTATTTGGCCGCGGCGGTGGCGGCGGTGTCATTAACCGGGTTACCAAACGAGCCGAGCTCAGCGACAATTTTACGGAGCTAACCGCCAGTATTGATACATTCGGAGCCCATAATATTGCCGGAGATACAAATTTTACTCTGGGCGCGGATAGCGCTCTGCGGATCAATGGTTTTTATGAAGGCCTTGATAATCATCGAAACGGCGTTGACGGTACACGGTTTGGTATTAATCCGACGGCGAGATTTGAGATCGCGCCTGAAACAACGCTGGATCTGTCCTATGAATATCTGGATGATGATCGTGTGGTTGATCGCGGGGTTCCATCTGTACCTGTTACTGCTGGCCCTGACGTGCCGCTTGAAGGGTTTGATAAGACTTTCTTCGGGGCTGATGATAATCAAACCACATTACAGGCACATATTTTGCGCGCCCGGGCAGATCACGCCATGACGGATAACCTGCGCGCTAATCTCACGGTTCAATATGCGGATTATGACAAGCTCTATCAGAATATTTATCCGGCGGGGTTACAGCCGCTTTCGACATTGGGAACTCAAGATCAATGCGTGGCCGAATTTTGCGTTAAGCTGGATGGATACCGGGATACGACAGACCGTGCAAACCTGATCATTCAAGGGAACCTAGTGGGAGAATTTGAAACAGGGCGTTTCACGCACACTGTTTTGGTCGGCGCCGAATATGGTGATCAGGCGACGGCAAATGCGCGGATTGATAACCGCTTCGTCACAAATAATGATGATCAGATTTGGACCAGCCTAGCAGCTAATATAGACGTGCCTGACTTTTCGTTTTCAGCGCCTGCCCGTAACCGGGTTTCTGATGTGACTTTCTTTTCCGCTTACGCGCAGGACCAAATTGACATTGGTGACACGCTCAAGCTGGTATTGGGCGCAAGGTTTGACAGTTTTGATATAGACGTTCTGGATATTCAAAATGGTAATAGCCGGTTCACGCGCAAGGATGAAGAAATCACGCCGCGTTTCGGCCTGATCTATAAACCTCAGGACAATATCTCGATTTATGGCAGTTATAGCGAGACCTTCTTACCGCGATCAGGCGAACAATTTCTGACGTTAAATCTGGACGGTGAATCTACGCGCCCGCAGTTTTTCAAAAACAGCGAAATAGGCGCCAAGTGGGACATTCGCCCGGGTCTAAGCCTGACCTCATCTGTTTTCAAACTGGACCGGGAAAGTTTTACGTCTGTTGATCCTAATGACGCTGCGCAGCTTTTGGTTATTGAAGGTTCGCAAACTAAGGGTTTTGAATTTCAGCTCACCGGGGATTTGACAGATCAGTGGTATATTACAACGGGCTATAGCTATCTGGATGGTCAGGTCGACCGCGTGGATGGCAGCGGTCATAACGGCAATAAAACCCGCCAGACACCGGAGCACATGGCGTCAATCTGGAATAATTATCAATATAATGATCGCCTCGCTTTTGGGCTGGGCGCGACATACCAGGACAGCTATTTTGTACGTGAAGACAACGCCGTAGAGGTTCCTGGCTATATACGCTTTGATGCTGCCGTTTATTATGATCTTTCAGATGCAACCCGCCTGCAGATCAATATGGAAAATCTAGCGGATACAAATTATTTCCCGGATGCTCACAGTAATGATAATATCTCTGTCGGCCGTCCGCGTAATGCGCGGTTTACGGTTAAAACCCGGTTTTAAGCAGCGCGGCTTACGCTCTGTTGTAAGTCTTGCAAGATTATGTGAAAAAAATGGGGCTTAGCCCTTCAAAGATAGATCAAATTGTGTTTAAAGGCGCTCGTTCCAAGATTAATCCCTCAAGAGGTAACTTATGTCAGGCTTTTCCGGCCATAATTTTAATGACCGCTTAAAGGCGCAAAAAGAAGCCAAACTGGCTATGTTGAAGCGCGCCAAGGAAAAGCAGCCTGATAAAGAGCAGCTGGAGAAAAAACTGGCTGAGCGAGCTGAGCGTAATAAGCGTAAAGCTATACGTGATGCTGAGCGGGCCGAGAAGAAAAAACTCGAAGCTGAACGTCTGGCCGCTGAAAAAGCCGAAGCCGACAGGAAAAAAGAAATTGCAGCGGAAGCCAGTAAGAAGGCTAAAGAAGAATTGGCGCGAGCTCAAAAGGCTAGGCGGGACGCTAAATACGCTGCGCGTAAGGCGCGTAACCGCCGCTAATCAACCTGTTTTAGTCGACTAGGTTATCCCAGAAGTTTTTCGCTTTGTCGAAGAAGTTTTTACTGGCCGGTGAAATTTCATCTCCGCCTTCACGGGCAAACTCCTGAAGAAGTTCTTTTTGCCGTGCGTTAAGTTTGGACGGGGTTTCAACTGTCAGTTCCACATACATATCGCCGCGATTAGCGGACCTTAGGACGCTCATACCCTTGCCACGCAGGCGCATGCGCTTTCCGGACTGAGAGCCTTCGGGAATTTTAATTTTTGACCGGCCGCCATCAATGGTTGGAATTTCCACCTCACCGCCCAGAGCCGCGATCGTCATGGGTACCGGAGCGCGGCAGTAAAGATGCGCGCCGTCTCTCTCAAAAAGATCATGGGGTCTGACAGATACGAAGATATAAAGATCGCCGCGCTGCCCGGTGCCGCCGCGTTTTGGGGCTGCGTCGCCTTGACCGGATAAGCGGATGCGTGTTCCGTCTTCGACGCCGGCGGGAATATTGACGTCGAGTTTTGTATCGACCCGCGTTTGTCCTGATCCGTCACAAGACCTGCAGGGGTCAGAAACATATTCGCCCTGGCCGCCGCAGGTTGGACAAGCGCGTTCCATGGTGAAAAAGCCTTGTTGTGTGCGGACCCGGCCAGCGCCTCCGCAGGTTGAGCATGTGTCTATACTGGCGCCGGGCTCTGCGCCCATGCCGTCACAGCGCTCACAGCTTTCTGATATAGGGACATCAATTTCCAGTTCCTTGCCAGCATAGGCTTCTTCAAGGGAAATTTCCATTTCATAACGAAGGTCAGAGCCGCGCTGCCCGCGTTGCTGACGGCCACCACCACCAAACATGTCGGCAAAACCGCCGCCTGCGCCGCCGAAAATTTGTGAAAAGATATCTCCAAAATCCTGAAAGCCGCCCCCGCCCATTCCGCCTTGTTCAAAGGCGCGGTGACCCATGCGGTCATAGGCGGCGCGTTTATCGCCATCGGATAAAATGCCATAGGCTTCATTGAGTTCTTTAAAACGGGCTTCGGCTTCTGGGTCATCGGGATGACGGTCAGGGTGACATTCCATAGCCTTTTTACGAAAGGCGGATTTCAGCTCTTTTTCATTGGCGGTTTTGGCAACGCCAAGAACTTCGTAATAATCGCGTTTAGACATGGGTGTTTTTTACCAATACAGAATTTTGCCGTGTGGCTACGGCTGTTAGATAATTATGATCGCGGCACAATTCAATAAGCGGGGCTGCAGCTTGTGCGCGGCGTGTTTCAACAATCAGCATTTCGGGATGTAAGGCCGCAGAAGCCGTTTCAAAAAAGGCGCGCAAGACAACCTCCTCGTGATCTTCAATGTCCATTTTAAGGACGTTGATATGATCCACATTTTGTGAGGTGCAGACATTATGCAATGTATCCACCCGAACTGGCGACTGCGCGGTTTCTATTTTGTCGGCTGGGGTGTTGGCGGCAAGTTTGATTTCGCCTCGATTGCCCATATCAGGCGTAAGCTGCCCCTTGCCTGTATAATCGGATAAAGCTGTCTCGATGATTGTGATATTAGCCTGACTGGCTGCGATATTCGTACGTAAACGAATTAAAGTTTCAGGGCTGGGCTCAATGGCTAATATCTGAGTATCTATTCCGGCTCTGCGCGCATACATATCTGCGTATAGGGCGTAAAGACCCACATTGGCACCTGCATCGATAAAGACAAATTTGTCCTGAGTGGTAGACTGAATAGCGGCTTGAATATGTTGCCGTTCGGCTGCCTCCCAAATCTGCGGGCCGGCAAGAGCGCGTTTCTCAGTGCGGTTGTCATTTGGATATAACCGGGCTTTAATGGTGTCATGGACCTCAACATCAAAGGGGCCGTCGTGAGCAGCTATGGCGCGTTTTCGGCAAAATGAAATCATGGCACGACCAAACTTACTGTCGTTATAGTGCTTTGCTCTTTGTCGCCAACGCTCTTGCTTTGGGGGCAGAGCATAGGTTCCAAATGGCGGCTGGATTTCAAACTCGCTCATGGTCTTGTTTATAAGTTATCGAGCAAACGGATTTAGTTTTTTAAGCCGCATTTGCAAACCACCGCGGTTTTCTTTGCGGTCCAGTGCGGCCTGATTAATCAGGAAGGTTGTCTGAACCACATAACGTTCACCGCTAAAAGGAGGGTGGCCATGCCAGCTTGTATCTGAGCGGGCAAAACCGAATACATTGCCGGCTGTGGGCATAACTTCGGCGGCAAAATCATCCATATCTGTTTCGCCGTTTAGCGCTCTGATAGCGCCTCCATTATCGGCGTCCCAATCTTCGTTTAAATAAATCAAAAATGTACAAATTTTAGACAGGCTGTCATTATGGATACGGCCGTCTTGTTTCTTGGATAATTTCCGGACTGTGATCATGCGTGGCTTATCGCGCAGTTCAAGTCCCAGCTTATCCGACAAAATATCGGCCAGCTGCGGGGATTGTAGGTCATCAATCAGCTCGGCGAAAGCGCCGGTAACATCGAGTTTGGATAAGGGTAAATATCCGGTCTTTTTAATATCCGGATAGTCGCGGCGAATCTTGGCGCCTTGTTCAGGGCTGACAACATTCTCCCCCATGAGGAAAGTAAAAGGGCTTTGCCGAACCTCTGCGGCTCGTATTGCGTCGAAATTAATCATGACATCCCTCTATCAATAAAAGCCCATAATATAAACCCCGGGTGCTAAGGGGGCGCGCACCCGGGGTCTAAGATGTTTAAGATGAAAGCGAGTTTAGGCTTTGTCGTCTTCGTCGACGTCTTCGAACTCGGCATCGACAATGTCTTCATCGTCATCACTTGAAGCGGACGCAGCATCATCGTCTTCATTGCCAGCATTGGCGTAGATGGCTTCGCCCATTTTCATGACCGCCGCTGTTAATTCAGCAACTTTAGCGTTGATCGCTTCGGTGTCTTCACCTTCAGCTGCTTCACGGACTTGCGGGATAAGCTCTTCAATTGCTGTCTTTTCCGCTTCGCCGATCTTATCGCCATGCTCTTTCAGATCTTGCTCGGCCTTGTGGGTCAAAGCTTCGGCCTGGTTTTTGGCTTCGGCGAGTTCGCGAACGGCTTTGTCAGATTCGGCATTCGCTTCAGCGTCCTTAATCATAGCTTCAACATCAGCGTCAGATAGACCGCCGCTGGCCTGGATGCGTATTTGCTGCTCCTTGCCGGTGGCGTTGTCTTTAGCTGACACATTGACAATACCGTTGGCATCAATGTCGAAAGTCACTTCGATTTGCGGCATGCCGCGCGGTGCCGGCGGAATACCAACCAAATCAAATTGGCCCAGTAGCTTGTTATCTGCAGCCATTTCGCGCTCACCTTGTGAGACCCGAATGGTCACAGCGGACTGGTTATCCGCAGCTGTTGAATAAATCTGACTCTTTTTCGTCGGGATTGTTGTGTTGCGGTCAATCATACGTGTGAAGATGCCGCCTTCGGTTTCGATACCGAGGGATAGAGGCGTAACGTCCAAAAGAAGAACGTCTTTGACATCGCCCTGCAGAACACCGCCCTGAATAGCTGCGCCCATGGCAACAACTTCGTCCGGGTTCACGCCTTTATTGGCTTCTTTGCCAAAGAAATCGGCTACAGCTTTTTGCACGGCTGGCATACGGGTCATACCGCCAACCAGAATAACTTCGTCAATATCACCGGCTTTAAGACTTGAGTCTGACAGAGCTTTTTTACAAGGCGCAATTGTCCGCTTGATCAAATCTGCAACCAGAGTTTCAAGTTTGGCGCGTGTCAGTTTCATGTTCAGGTGTTTTGGACCTGACGCATCTGCCGTAATAAAAGGCAGGTTGACTTCATAAGTGGAGGCAGATGACAATTCTTTTTTAGCTTTTTCCGCTTCTTCGCGCAGGCGCTGCAATGCGAGCTTGTCGTCTTTTAATTCGATACCTGTATCTTTTTTGAACTCGTCATTGAAATATTCAACAATGCGCATGTCAAAGTCTTCACCGCCTAGGAATGTATCCCCGTTTGTGGCTTTTACTTCGAAAACGCCGTCGCCGATTTCCAGGACTGAGACGTCAAATGTACCGCCGCCAAGGTCATAAACAGCAATGGTTTTACCGTCTTTTTTGTCCATGCCATAGGCCAGCGCCGCAGCGGTTGGTTCATTAATGATGCGAAGAACTTCGAGACCGGCGATTTTACCGGCGTCTTTAGTGGCCTGACGCTGAGCGTCGTTAAAGTAGGCTGGGACCGTAATGACGGCTTGGGTAACTTCACCGCCGAGGAAATCCTCAGCTGTTTCTTTCATTTTCTGAAGCACCATAGCTGAGATTTCAGCTGGCGCATATTCCTTTTCGCGGCCTTTGACATAAGCGTCACCGCCTTTGCCTTTGACAATGCTGTAAGGGACAAGTTTTTGATCTTTCTTGACGGCTGGGTCTGTAAAAGCGCGGCCGATTAAGCGTTTTACCGCATAATAAGTGTGATCAGGATTGGTGACGGCCTGGCGGCGGGCTGTCTGCCCGATCAGCCGTTCGCCGTCTTCTGTAAAGGCGACAACAGATGGTGTTGTGCGCTGACCTTCTGAATTTTCAATAACCCGGGCCTTGTCGCCGTCCATAACAGCGACACATGAATTGGTTGTTCCCAGATCGATACCGATAACTTTAGTCATCTTTTCGCTCCTTGATTTGCCCATTCCCGGTGATCGGGAGCCCCCTCAGGCGGGCAAGTGTTTAGTCTTGATATGTGCGGAAAAATCCGCCTGAGGCCGATATGGGAACGGATTCTTATGGCGCAAGGGAGCTGTAAAAATTTTTTACAGGTTTTATGATTTAAAGATTTGCCGAATTCATTGAAATGCGTCGTGATTGATCCGATAAATCCGGAAAGGGCTTGATCGGTCAGGTGTTATGTCTAACAGACCTGGCCATTCCTTATCTTGCATAAGGGCTTCATATAGAGGGCTGGCCGATAGATCCGCATTAATCGAGGATTGACAAATAGCCAGATAAGTAAAGGGCTTTAAAGCTTGTTTTTGGTCTAGATTATTGTTTGTTCCAAATAAGCTAGCCGTTCGCCGAATACCGGGCGCTGCGCGGTGAAATGGGATAGCGGCGACAGGGTGATCTGGAAGTTCCGCCTTTGCTAATGACATAGACAGAAAAAGCGGCGCTATAATCCTGCCGGGGTTTTGAGGTGATAGGGCCGCGTCAAAATCCGTATCTTCACATAAAGCCGTATCCATGATCAAGTTTATATCCTGTGGAAGCGCTCTTTTGGGGGCGACCCAATGTAGAGTGCCTGCCAGAATGAACATGCCCAATATAGGTATGTATAATTTCTTGTGAGATTTTATTCTGGCTCTTAGATCGGTATAAACAAAGGGAATAATGGGCAAGGTGAACAGAATAAAGAATTTCACATATCGAATCTGAGCGGCGGCAAGGATGAAGGCTGTGGTACATATAGCGATGATGATATAGTAGCGGCTATCCATAGCCTCCCGCGCGTTAAAAAATTTAATCAGCAGGAGTGTGAAGCTCAGCAATGCGATGAGGAAAAATGAAAAGAGCCTCGCGCCGGACTCATAGCCAGATAACCAGAAGGTCGTTTTTTCCTGTACGACATTATCGAGCCAAAACATACGTTCTGTTTCGCCTATTAAGCCATAGGGCCCCTTAAGGCATTGCGGGAATATCAGGCTTAAACCGATCAACAAAATTAACAGCGGCAAAGATAGAAAAATCACTCTTTGCCAGAATGTTCGGTCTTTGGGCCAAAACTTGATTGAAGTGAAAATTATGCCGACCCCGCTTAGACCCGCTATCCAAGGAAAGGAGAGCGAGTCACAATATGTTTGTCCCAGCTCTGAACGACTGATGAGCAAAGCAGATGCCGGAACAGTCAGAACAGCCATTACAGTGCCTGCGCGCCATATTTTCTCTTGGCTCAACCCGTCAGCTTTAAGGGCAAAGACTGCCAGCGTGGCAAGAGCTGTTGCAATAAACGGGACCGCTTCAAGGCCTATAGCGACGGACATAACCGCGGATAGCCCGATCAAATACCCACCACCTGATTTTGGCTGGGAAATCCCAAAGACCATCATCATCATGGCAAGGAATTGCAGGTTATGGTGATCTATCCTGCCGGGCATGAATTCTTGTAAAACAAACAGGCCAAAGAGCGGGATAGCTATCCAGCTTAGCGGTGAAATTATGCCCCGCGTGAAATACCGTGCTGTTTTAAAAATAATAGCCAGGAGAGCCGTCAGTAACAAAAGCGGCACGACATATGTTGCCCATAAGAGCGCGCTGTCTTGGGACATAAAAAGCCCTAAGAGTTTTGTGAACAAAATATAGGGTAAATCTACAAGCCGAGACCACGGCGATAGATATGGCTCGGGCATGGAAATTTGCGGCAAGACCCGATCAAACCAGTTTCCATCCATCAAGTAATCTTTGATTTGTATGAGCCTGAGATCATCATCAATGTCGAGGCCAAATTTTCCGGACAGCATAGGTGTTGGCAACATAAGGCAGAGAGATATTACCAGCATAATTCCTAGGCCGGAATACTGACTTCTAAATGATGTTGGAGTGGATGATGAAGTCATAGCATTTAAACTTTATGACGATCACGAATGTCCACTAGAAGCCTATCTTGGAACTTAATAATGTAGCCTGCCAAAAGCCAGAGCATCACGGTCAATGCCCAGCCTACATAGGCATCTACTGCATAATGCCAACCCAATACCACGGAACCAGCAAAAATCAGTAACATGTTGAGGGTCATTAGCCAGCCTATCCAACGATTCATTTTAAAGCCCCAGATGACGAATAGAGCTGACATGGCATTGTGTAGACTTGGCATAGCTGAAATGCCTGACTTAATTTCTCCAGACGTACCGATGTAAGACTGCCAAAGCAGGTCTTGGTAAATAGGCGCCATAATGGCCTGATCGGCAGTGGTGAAGTTCCGAAGGTAGTCCATCTGGGCTTGATAGGGACTTACGCCTAATTCAAGTCGATCATAAAAACAGGGCCCCGCTGATGACATCAGAACAGCCATTAAAGCGCCGCCAATAAGCCATAGTAACAAAAAGCTCAGGACATATTGGCGCTCCCAGCCTTTGCTTCCGTTTGAGATAGCTGCAAAGGCCCAAATTCCAATTACCCAGCCAAACCACTGTGAGTAAACAAAATCCAGAAATTTAAGGATGTGTGGTTGAGATGTGAATGACCACCCATATTCCCATGGCAGGCGTCCTAGATGCAAAAACCGATCAATTTCAATAAGCTTGTCATCTAAATAAAAAGGAATCAAATTTGGTATCATTAATTTGAATTCGTTAAAGGCCAAAAAGCCAAGGCTAACGACAAAAAATAAAACGAATATTCGCACGTAGAGATCTATTTTACTCAAACTATTTTGAGCCAGCTGTAGTAGCGCTCGTATAGGGTGCTTAGGGCGATTGAGAAGTAGGAATTTTATGATCCCTATTAGGGATATGATAAATGTTGCCGCTAAAAACCCCGGCAGCAAAATGGATTTATAATCTGTCCAGCCATAGGCTAAAGGTTGCTGGAGTAGTTTGCTGGCAAAAAAACACAATATATAGCTGGAAATACTCAATAATATCAGAGCAGCATTATCCAGGCTGTGATGCTTCAAAGCTTTTAGCCAGGACCTGTTTCCAGTATCAAATGATATTGAAGCTTTATAGGCTTTTGGAAGTTCCATTTTTATCTCGATAATACGAAATGGAACTTAGAAAATAGTGGCTAATATGGGGTTAATGGGGCAGTTACTGTATATGAATAACTTCCCCGAAGGTTTTGCGCATTACCCGCTTTATTTTGATTCTGCGCAGCAGGCGGAACTGATTACTCTGGTCCGCAATGCGGTGCAGACAGCCCCGTTTTTTATCGCGCATATGCCGCGAACGGGAACGCCCATGTCTGTGGCTTTGTCGAACTTTGGTACTCTGGGGTGGGTCAGCGATAAAGATCGAGGTTATCGCTATGAACCAAATCATCCGGTCACAGGCAAGCCATGGGCTCCCATGCCGCGGCTTTTGCAGGATTTGTGGGATAATGTGACGGGCTATCCAGTCCAGCCTGAATGCTGTCTGATTAACTGGTACCGGGAAGGCTCTAAAATGGGCGCGCATATTGATAATGATGAACAGGATGCTAAGGCTCCGGTTGTTTCCGTTTCTTTAGGCGATCCGGCCATGTTTCGTATGGGAGGCTCCAAACGTGGTGGCCCAACGCAAGGGATAAAACTGTTTTCAGGGGATGTTGTTGTAATGGCAGGGCAGAGCCGATTTTGCTATCATTCAGTCTCAAAAATTTTTTATGGTGAAAGCGCGCTTATACCGAAAGGGGGCCGTATCAACCTGACGATGAGGCGGGTAAATCTTGTCGATTAATCTATCATGGCTGCGGCCATTTCCTTAAGGATTTTCGCTGCTACATAAGCTGTCATGTCGTGAATGTCTTTACGCGGATTATACTCGACAATATCGCCGCCAATGACCTCCATCTCGATGGACTGCAAGACGTCTATGACGTTACGGGTCGTCAGGCCGCCCGGTTCGTGATGGGATACCCCAGGCGCGAAGGCTGGGTCAAGCGCGTCCATATCCATGGATATATAGACAGGACCTTTAATGTTCAGTGCTCTAAATTTATCAATGTGAAAATGCCGGGCTTCGATGACCTCAACGCCAAAACGCTCTATTTGGTCCTGTTGATGATCATTAATCGTTCGAATGCCTATTTGAATAAGCCGTTTGGCAAGTCCCTGCTCCATGATACGAGCAAAAGGACTGGCATGGGAATGAGGGTTATCTTCAAAATTATCATAAAGATCGGGGTGAGCGTCAAAGTGAATAATAGTCGGGGGTTCATAATGGCGGCCATATGCCTGCAAGATGGGATAGGTGACCGAATGGTCACCGCCAAGAGATATGACTTTGCGTCCTTTTGACAGTTCTTTATCGATGGCGGCGATGATTTTATTAAATCCGGTTTCTGGAATATCGCAGACAATATTACCCATGTCGGCGAGTCTTTTGGGGGACATGATATCCAGCCGGTTCTCGGCTGCATGATTCATAGACCCACTGTCCAGAGCCATGCGGATCATATCGGGCGCTGCGGCGGGACCGCGCAAATGAGAAGAATTATAATCGAGGCATAAGCCCAAAAGTGAAATCATAAAATAGTTTCGCAGAACTATATTTTTGCGCAACCAAAAAGATTAAACGAGCGCAAGTAATTGAAAACTATTTCAAGTTATACATGTTTTATGAAAGACAGCCGTTTGAATATTCGCGAGGAAATCGATAAGTTAATCCGTTTTGGTATTGTCGGTATTCTAGCGACTTTTGTCCATGTAGGCGTCGTGGTTGAGCTCAGTACGTCAACGGGACTTCATCCGGTTATCATAAATACGATCGCGTTTTTTACAGCTTTTACCATCTCTGTGACGGGTCATATTTTTTACAGCTTTAATATTACAGAAAATAAAATGAAGGCGGGCCTGAAGTTCTTACTGGCATCGCTCAGTTCAATAGCCCTGTCTAATGTCGTCTTGGCTTTGTGCATGAAAATCCTGCCTGTTCCAATATCGCAGGGCATCGCCATTGTGGTTATACCGGCTTATACTTTTGTCTTGTCTCGTTTTTGGGCGTTTAAGCCTTCTAGCAGTTGAAGCTATTGCATTCGGATAGAATCCAGCATGGCTGTATAGCCTCTAAAATCATAACCGGCATCAAGAGCCGTAGAAATGATTTCCTCGGTTGATAAATTTTGAACCTGGCTGATGGCCCAAAGCATAGTTGAGCGTGTTCCGCTGGCGCAAAATGCAAGAACGGGTTTGTCGCAATTTTCTAATATTTCCGTCAGTGCTTTGGCCTGATTAGGGCGAATTTGTCCCCCTGCGATGGGAATATCATAATAAGCCATTCCGTACTGTTCAGCTGCGGATTTAAGATCGGCGCTTTCGGGCTGAAATGGGATTTCATTATCCGGCCGGTTATTAATAATGGTTTTAATGTTGCGTGTGGCAATATTGTCCAGATCGGAGACGTGAATCTGTCCAGACACATATAAATTATCAGTCAGTTTTTTCATAACGCTCTCATAAACGAATGTCTGGCGGCTAGCTATTGCCTATTTGTAATTTCACAGAACTGTCATTTGCGATTTTCTGGGACATCGCTATGTTCCGCCGAAATTGATCATTACGAGGATATATAATGGACGATCTGGATTTTCACAGCACAAACGCAGATGTCAGAGACAGTGTGCAGGAGCGTTATGCAGCAGGGGCGCAGGAAATGGAGCCGGCGCTTTGCTGTCCTATTGATTATGATCCGCAATATTTAAAAATAATCCCTCAGGAAGTTCTGGACCGCGATTATGGTTGCGGTGATCCATCCCGCTATGTTCGTGAAGGTGATGTGGTTCTTGATCTTGGATCGGGCGGCGGCAAAATTTGTTTTATAGCTTCGCAGATTGTTGGGCCAAAGGGGCGGGTTATTGGTGTTGATATGACCGATGAAATGCTGGATCTTGCCAATGCTAATGCTCCGATTATTGCCAAAGCTGTAGGTTACGCCAATGTGGAATTTCATCGGGGTCACATCGAGGACTTAAAACTTGATTTGGATGCCCTTAATGCCTGGTTGGCGGACAATCCGGTCAGTTCGGTAGCTGACCTGGAAGCTATGGAAGCCGAAATTCTCAGACTTAAAACTGAAATGACGATGATTCCGGATAACAGCATTGATGTGATCGTCTCGAATTGTGTTTTAAACCTGGTGTCCGATTCCAAGAAAAAGCAATTATTCGCAGAAATGTTCCGCGTACTTAAAGTCGGTGGTCGTGTGGCTGTATCCGACATTGTGTCAGATGAAGACAGTCCGGAAGCCCTTAAAAATGATGCCCGTTTATGGTCGGGCTGCATTTCAGGTGCTTTGACTGAAACAGCTTTTGGCGAAGCGTTGGAAGAGGCTGGGTTTCACGGCATAACGGTTGATAAACTGGAATTAGAGCCGTGGCAGATTGTTGAGGGTATCGAATATCGTTCTGCTACCTATCTGGCTTATAAAGGTAAGCAGGGCGAATGTCTGGAGAAAAACCAGGCTCTGATTTACAAAGGACCTTGGCGAAATGTTCAAGATGATGACGGCCATGTGTTCCGGCGCGGGGAAAGGTCTGCAGTTTGCGAAAAGACGTTCAACCTTTTACAACAAGAGCCCTATACGGATATGTTTGTCGCTATTGAGCCGGCAATAGCTGTCACGGACAGAATCGAATGGCCCGCCTCAGATTGCGGCGTGCGGCGTCGTGACCCGCAAGAAACCAAGCAAGGTAAGCCAAGAATCACAACGGATCCGTCACAGGGAGATAGCTGCTGTTAAGGCTTTGTTAGCTTTGAATTATATCTTCTTTAACAATTAGGCAAATTTTCATAATTGCTGCTCAATTTACTCTCAAAATACAGATAGTGAGATATAATGCGCATACTGAGTTCAGGACTGCTTTTGGGTGCCGGCGTCATGGCCGCAGCCCTTGGTGTTATCAGCCCGCAAATCGAGGCTGGATTTAACCAGTTTGTTGTTATTGGATTAAGCTTGATGTCACTTGGTTTGTTTGCGTTGCGGGTAAACCATCCTGATACGTTTAAGGACAGAGATGACGACCGCAATTCCGAATCTTATATTCCTTCACAGCGAAGTAGCGGGTTGAATTAAAAAATTGCCCTTTTGCAGGGCTGAATTTTTGATATAGGCTGCCTTTCAGTGATGGAGGTGCCTGATGGCTCGGTTTTTCAAAATTTTTGTCGTTTTTGTTCTTGTAGTATCGCTAGCTTTATTTGCGCTGAGCCGAACTGAAAATGGCGGCGCAGCGATCGTGAATGGTATAACGCCGTCTTCAAGCTTTACCCTTGAAAAAGATGTCAGTTTTGGAAATCATACCCGAGATAAGGTTGACTATTATATGTCAACAGATGTCGGTGCCTCTGATAGACCGCTAATCGTCTTTATACATGGCGGTGGTTGGCACCGTGGTGACAAAAGCATGTATAAATTCCTGGCAGAAGGACTGACATCGGAAGGTTATGATGTGGCGCTACCCAATTACAGGCTTTATCCAGAAGTTAAGTATCCTGAATTTCTACTGGATAATGCCCGGGCTATTGCTGCCATTCATAAGAGGTTTCCATCGCGTTATTTAGTGCTTATGGGCCATTCGGCAGGCGCCTATAATGTTATGATGATGGCGTTCAAGCCGCAATATCTTGAAGCTGAAGGCGTTTATAGCTGTTATACGGTTCGAGGTGTGATCAGTCTGGCCGGACCAACAGGGGCGTTTCCTATGACAGATGATCCCTATACGACAATCTTCCCGGATTTGATGCAGGGCGATGATGCGGTGCTTGCACACACCAATCAACCTTTACCGCCGCTTATGCTGGCTAATGGAGACGCCGATAGTTCAGTTAGTCATATAAATGCCCTTAAACTTGGTGAAGCCTTAAATGGTCGGAATATAGCGACTGTCAAAATTTACGAGGGTGCTGACCACACCGACACAGTTAAATGGTTTTCGCGGCATTTTGATCATGAGGGTGCGCTTAAAGCTGATGTTATTGACTTTATAGAAAACCTGCCTGCGGATCAGGGCGACGGTTTCTGCAAATAATTTTAACTTGGGTTAAAGAACCAGGGACAGTTATGAGAACTAAAGTATTAGCGGCAATTGGTTCAATCAACTTACTGACGGTTGCCGGCATGCACATGACCGGGCTTGGTGATGTAAAATCTTCGGTGGTGACTATTGAATCAGAATTTATGCAGCAGGCTCTCCCGGCTATGTGGATCATGCCAAGCCTGCATATGATATTCATGGCCTGTCTTGCTGTTGGTTTGTCGTTCTATAAGTCCCGTATCGTAGCGGCCATGCTCATGGCGTTCGGAGTTTGGCTCTGGGTGGACGCTGCCTTGGTTTACATGCATGTGGGTGTGTTTATAGGAAATATAATGCTGGTAATTTCTGGTCTACTTTATTTCGTTGCGGGGTATTTATTGCGGCGTGAGCGCAGTTAAGAGTTTTACAGCTACAGGGTTGGAATTCTATCGGCCATAACTTAAGAGGCGCGCATGTTTCGCCGACTCATTTACATTTTCCTGATCTTGGCTGCGATTGCCATAGCGGCGTTAGCTTTGAGCCATACTCGCAAGGCCTTGTCTCAAATCACGGACGCCGCTGAAAATCAGAGAAAGGCCTGTCAGCCTAAAATATTTGAAGGTGTAAATTTCACGGTTTGTACCTTTACAGCCGCAGATGACATCCGGCTGTTTTGGGGGGAGGGCGACACACCCTTTGGTGATTTTGATCAACTTGCCCATTATGTTGAGGGTAAGGGGGAGACGCTGGTTTTTGCCATGAATGGCGGTATGTATCATCCGGACCGCAAGCCTGTAGGTTATTATATGGAAAACGGAGTTCGCCGCCAAGGACTGCAAACAAAAGCCGGGCCGGGAAATTTTAGTTTATTGCCCAATGGTGTTTTTTTCTTTCACGGTAAGGATATTATTGGCGTCGAACAGACAGGCACATTTGAACGCAAAGGTTTGATTGTTGATAATGCCACGCAATCGGGCCCCATGTTAGTGATCGAAGGTGTCATACACCCAAAATTTCAAAGGGATTCAGATTCCCGTAAGCGCCGCAATGGCGTTGGGGTCAGCGCGGATAGGCAATCGGTTTATTTTGTTATCAGTGAGCAGCCCGTGAACTTTCACCGCTTTGCCCGTCTGTTCAAAGACGAGCTGAAAACCCCTAACGCGCTTTATCTCGACGGCGTAGTTTCCCGGCTTTACGATATTGAAACCGGGCGGAATGATCCAGGCATGCCCATGGGGCCTATTATAGGCGTTGTCAGATAGATATTTCTGCGCCATAGGCACATTATGAATTCACCCGGCAAACTCCAATCTGTTCAGGCTTTGCGCGGTATAGCAGCGTTTCTGGTGCTTATTTTCCATGGTCACGCCCTGCAACTGGCGTCCGGGCAATCTCGATCGGGCGCGCTGGGAATGTTCTGGGAACAGGGCTATGCTGGGGTTGATCTATTTTTTGTCATTTCTGGGTTTATCATGGTTTATGTAACTCAGACTGTGGTGCCTTCGGCTACGTCCGCTGGTCAATTTCTCTATGCTCGTATGGCCCGAATTTATCCATTATGGTGGGTATTTGCCAGTCTTATGGGGGTGTATTTCTGGGTAAGTTATGGACAGCCAGCCGCGCCTGACCGCGTAAGCGGTGATGAGGTTTCAGCATATTTAATCAAGTCCTTTTTATTGCTACCGCAACAGCAGATGCCAGTGCTAGGCTTGGGGTGGACCTTGATTCATGAAATGTTGTTTTATGTTATTTTCGCCTTGGGACTTTTAGTCTCTCGGCGATTATTACCTGTTTGGCTGGGCATTTGGGCAATACTGATTGTATTGGTATCGTTTGGCGACGCGCCATCAAATCATGTGAAAAATATGAGTGAATTGCTCACTTCACCGTTAAACCTAGAATTCATTTTAGGGGCTATTGCGGCGCTAACTTATTTGAGGCTGAAAACCCCAAAGGGTTCATTATTTCTTGCTGTCGGTGTCATAGGTTTTACAGCGGCGCTATTGATCGGCGTAACAGAGACGCCAGGCCTTTTCGTTTGGAAGCGTGTTTTAGTGTATGGTGTGCCGGGCGCTATATTGCTTTTAGGCGCGGTATTGATGGAACGTGAAGGCAGGCTATCTGTGCCTGGCTGGCTCTCACGGATCGGTGATTGGTCTTACTCGCTTTATCTAGTGCATATGTTAGTACTTCTGGCGCTCAGACGGTTTTGGAAATCTGCTGATGAGATCCTTCCGTCAGCTCTAAAATTTGGCGCAGATGGCGCGCTGGATAATATCTTGTTTATGGGGCTTGGAATTGCTCTGTCATTACTGGCCTCTTTTGTGTCCTTTCATGTGATCGAACGACCGGCGCTGAAACTCTTGCGGCGTAAACGTCTTTAATATTTGCCTTCTGCCTTTGATGCGGTCATAATCCTTCCACTCCGAGGGGCGGTCATTTGCTTGGCCTGAGACGCACCCTTAAGACTTGATCCCGATAATGCGGGCGGAAGGACGGATGGGATGAAACGTATTACGACGCTTATAGCACCACTATTACTGGCTGCGCCAATATCGGCCCATGACGTCACGCAACATGCCGACGCCACTTATATGGCGAACGAAGCCGTTTTGATTGCGCAGGGCGAAACCAAAATCATGTTCGATCCTTTTTATGCGACGGGATTTGGTACTTACCGCGAAGTTCCGGGCGATATGATGGCCAAAGTCATGAGCCAGACGGCCCCTTTTGACGGTATTGACGGTGTGTTTGTCAGCCATGTCCACGGAGATCATTTCGACGGCCAGAAGGTCTATGCCTATATGCAGGTCAATCGCGATGTGTTGATTTTTCTGCCTGAACAGGGCGCAAAGCTTTTACGGGAACTGGCGGGTGGTGATCCGCAGATTTTAAGACGCCTGGTGCCGTTTGAACTAACCGAAGGCGGCGACCCTATGACAATTGTTAAAGGTGACTTGTATATTGATGCCGTGCGTATTCCACATTCCGGCTGGCCGCGCAAAGATCGCAAAGACATCAATAATATTCTGTTCCGGGTCACGCTCGATAACGGGGTCACGGTTATGCATATGGGCGATGCCGATATAAATGATGATCATTATGCGCCTTACACGGATCATTGGGCGGCTCGCCAGACCGAACATGCTTTTCCGCCATATTGGTATTTTGGTAATGATGAAGGCCGTAAAATTCTCAAAGAACGCCTCAAGGTCAAGGCGGCGACAGGTGTGCATGTACCGATACGGGTTCCGCGCGGTTTGGAAAACTTTGATTATTTTTCCAAACCTGGCGAGAGCCGAGTTATAAGTTTGCCCGAAATGGATAAAGAGGCGGAATAATCCATGTCTAACCATGTCCCGCCATCCCGGCGAAATTTTATAGCCATAATAGCGCTGCTAGCGATTGGAGCGGCCATCTTGACGTTCCGCAATTGTCAAAAGCCAGTTCACAGCGAGACTGCGGTTTATACTCAAACCGTCTATTTGGTTCGTCACGCGGAAAAACAAAAAGGGGATAACCCCGGCCTGACCGAAGCGGGGCACGCAAGAGCCGAAGCTCTCAAGGATTTGCTGCTCGATAAAGGTGTAACGCATATATACTCGACAAATTACAAAAGGACATTAGAGACAGCAAAACCTTTGGCGGCTGCTTTGGGTCTGGATGTCAATATTTATGATGGACATGACTTACCTACTTTTTCCAAACAGATACATAATTTACCTGGAGTTCATTTAGTGGTGGGTCATTCCAACACGACACCTCAATTAGCGTCTTACATATCAGGTCAAAAGCTTAACCCAATGCCGGAAACTGAGTATAATCGTTTCATCCAAATCGGGATTGAGCGTGAAACACATATGATTGACCATAAGGAAACGACCTATGGGGCGTATAGTGATCGATGAAAAATTTAATCTTAAATCAATGGGCCTAGCTGCCGGAGGGCATTATGAATAAAATACCAAACCAAAACAGCTTTAAAGCACCCCAAGAGGCGGGGAAGGCCGACGGCCTGACTGGTAACAATAATGTAACAGTTGGCGCGTTGCCCGCCTCCAAAAAGGATTACACCAATCCATCCGCTGCGCCGGATATTCGCGTCCCGCGCCGCCTGATTGCTTTGCATCCCAGCGCCAATGAGCCGGATGTACCGGTTTATGATACTTCCGGGCCTTATTCTGACCCCAATGTCACCATTGATGTAGAGAAGGGCCTTCCACGTCACCGGACATCATGGGTGATGGAGCGCGGCGGCGTTGAAGAATATAAAGGCCGTGAAGTAAAGCCCGAAGATAATGGCGGCGCCAAAGGCAAACATCTGGCCCGTGAGTTTCCGGTAACCAATAATCCTCTGCGTGGCCTTGAGGGTCATAAAGTCACACAATATGAATTCGCCAAGGCGGGCATCATCACCAAGGAAATGATCTATGTGGCCGAGCGGGAAAACCTCGGCCGGGCCGCTATGGTGGAAGGCGCGCAGGCCAAAGTGGACGCCGGTGAAAGCTTTGGCGCGGATATCCCTGCCTTTGTCACCCCGGAATTTGTCCGCGATGAGATTGCGCGCGGACGGGCGATTATTCCGTCCAATATCAACCACCCGGAGCTTGAACCGCAAATTATCGGCCGTAATTTCCTGGTTAAAATCAATGCCAATATCGGCAACTCTGCGGTGACGTCCAGCGTTGAAGAAGAAGTTGATAAAATGGTTTGGGCGACGCGCTGGGGCGCGGATAATGTGATGGACCTGTCCACGGGCCGCAATATCCACAACACCCGCGAATGGATCATCCGCAACTCACCCGTGCCGATCGGGACCGTGCCCATCTATCAGGCCCTCGAAAAGGTCGACGGCATTGCCGAAGACCTGACCTGGGAGGTTTACCGCGACACGCTGATTGAGCAATGCGAACAGGGCGTGGACTATTTCACCATCCATGCGGGCGTGCGCCTGGCCTATATCCACCTGACGGCGGACCGGGTCTGCGGCATCGTCTCGCGCGGCGGGTCTATTATGGCCAAATGGATGCTGGCCCATCACGAAGAGAGCTTCCTCTACAC
>JAHDGM010000036.1 GCA_020627655.1 Hellea sp. | reverse complement strand
AGTATTTGAAACAGCCCCGTCTCACCGGCCTGTTGATACAGCACCCATATGAGCCAGATTGCAGCGGCAAACATGGGGAATGCCAGAAATTCCTTAAACCGGACCATCCAGTCACCGGGTTTTGGCAGGCGTTTTGACAAGCCCGGTATATAGGCAATTAACAAAAACGGCAGAGCAAAACCAAGGCCGAGAGCCATGAAAATTGCCAGGGTTGCAATGGCAGGCTGGGTAAAGGCATAGCCAATGGCTGGTGCCATAAACGGCGCTGTACACGGAGTCGCTACAATAACGGCGAGCACCCCTGTAAAAAATGATCCTGTAAAACCACTTTTCTGTGTCAGAGACTGACCTGTATTTTGGAAACTGCCGCCAATGTCATAGACGCCCAGCAGGTTAAGTCCGACTGCAAATAATAAAAGCGCGAGAAATCCGATGATACGCGGCTCCTGCAGCTGAAATCCCCAACCTATTTCGCGGCCGCCGGCTTTCAGCATCAATAGCGCAATCGTTAGAACTAGAAAGCTGGCCAAAACTCCAAGCGTATAAGCCCAGGCTTCGCGGCGAATGACAGCACGCTCTCCATGTGCGGATTTTGCAATTGATAAGGCCTTGATGGAGATAACCGGAAAGACACAAGGCATAATATTGAGGATAAGTCCGCCAATCAACGCCCCGATTATAGCCCCGAAAAATCCCATTTTCGACAAGCCAGCTGAAGTCTCCCCAAAAACTTTAGAAAGACCTTTGGAACCAACTTCGTCGCTTCCCGTTTCGGGCATCGCGCCAATATCAGGCAATGCATTCATGGCGACTTTGACTTTGTGACCACCGCGGCGGCCATCCCGGCTAAAGGATAAAACACCGTTCGCCGATTCAGGCCCGCCTTTATTCCAATCAAACCCCGCCTTGGTCCGTAGCTGCAAACCCTTATCAGTCACGGTTACAGCCTGCGGCGCGCTATGATCAATCACGCCTTGCGCCCACGGGAAAAAATAACTCTCAGAGAAATCCCCTTCAGGTAGATCCGTAAAGCGCAAAAGAACATCTCCGCCGTCTTTTTGGATGCCACCATCAATTCCGGCCAGTTTAGGCGAAGCGCCGATGGCAATATTAATCACGTCATTCCAGCGCTCATGAACCTCTGGCTTTCCTATTTTGATCGGCAATGATAAATTGGTCGATTCCGGGATGCAGACATCTTTGCACACCAGATAATAGATCTCTGCATTCAGCGTGACCGTATCCCCGGTAATTTCCTGCCCAAGAGGGAGCGTTACTGGAACCGGGAAAACAACCACATCATCAAAACCGTAATTAACAATTGTCCCTGTTGGAATAGGGCGCGGCAGCGGCCAGATAATATCACCGGTTTTAAAACTTGAAGGTTCCTCAAAGAATATCTGAACCGGCTCCCCGCTATCACCGGGATTGGCCCAATAGGTATGCCATTCCGGATCGATGATCGTACGCAGGGCGACATGAAATTCCTGGCCCGGACTGACACTGCTGTGGGAACTGATCAGCTGTGCATTGACCTTGCCTGTATCCACCATCTGAGATTCAGACGCGAAAGCAGGCAGCGCCAATAACGCCGTAATGGTACACAGAATTATGAGATATAAATTGCGCATGAAATCCTCATACCTCAAAGCGGTTAAGAAACCCATGTGATATTTCATCCCTCACATAAAATTGAAAAACCCGGCATCAACAAAGTGATACCGGGTTATCATGTCTTATATCTTGCGAGGCTAGTTTGCAGCGCGGCGCAGAGTCATATTAACCAGACGCTGCCAGTTACCCAGTGAAATCATATGGGCATGGGCAACAGCCAGATAACCATTATCGGTTAACTCTTTGAGTGTCTTTTCAGGAAGGCCGCGAAGTTTCTCTTCGGTAATCGCAAAGTAATCTGCGATCTTCTGACGCTCGGCAGGTGTGCCATCGGCGTTCTGACCCTGGAAGTGCATGTCACGGTGCTCGAACAGGTCCAGCTCTTTAAAACGTGTGATCATAGTTTCTGTCGCCTGACGGTCACGTTCAAAGTTTTGCAAAAACTGGAACGCTTCCTGCGTGAATGCAGAGGCTTCATCGCCCTCGAAGAATTTACGGTCAGGTTTTTTATTGGTAACGCAATCGGCTTCTTCGTCGATACAAACAACGAAACGCTCATTGGACGCATCATTTGCCAAGACAAATGGATAGCGGCGGGCAAAAGCCGGCATGTAGAAATCCTGAGCAAACTGACCGTCTGTTACAAACAGGTTTTCGCCAGAGCGAATGCCCATAACGGCTAGCGGATTCTTTTCTTCGCCAGCAAAAATTACGGGATAAGATGCCGCTGCAGAACCAAATTCAGGCGCGGTGATCGGTACGAAATGCTGATTTTGCATGAATTCAAAAGGTTTTTTAACGGGTTTTACGCCGTGTTTCCCATGCTTGTCTTTAGACAAGGGCTGAGGGTTGGAATAGAACATGACATTACCTGTCACAGCCGTATCGGTTTTCTTAGGAGCTTTCGCCATTATATCCTCTTATGGTGGAATGCTTTTGATAAATCTGGCGCCTCCTAGCGAAAAAACAAGGCTTCTTCAATGAAAGAATCGCATTGGCAATCCGAATTGCTATAAAACCTCTTTGGTAAAACGCCGCTTTACGGTTAAGAAGAGCGCAAAAGGAACGGGATCATGGCGGAACATCAGCATAATTCACTGACTAAATCAGAGCGCATCTCGAATGCCCGAGAGGTTTGTCAGGCGCATGGCGAACGCTTTACCCCCCTGCGAGAACACATATTCAGCCTGCTGGTCGATGCCGATGGTCCCATAAAAGCTTATGATCTGCTGGACCTGTTACGGCCCGAACACGGATCACCCAAACCGCCAACTGTTTACCGCGCGCTTGAGTTTTTCACGCGCCTGGGGCTGGTCCACCGTGTTGAAGCTCTGAACGCCTATATTACCTGTGATCATCTGCATGATGGCCACGCGGCTGAGTTTTTTATCTGTGAGAGCTGTGACAATGTTCAGGAACGTCATGCCCATGATCATGCTAATTGCCGTCCCGACGGATTTGTGATCAAGCACAGCGTTATCGAACATTACGGCCAATGCGCCGAATGCTCTGGCGGGTAACCATTTGACGTTTATGGAAACATGGCGCGGCGAAGCCGGAAACTGGGAATGCGACGAGCTCGGCCATCTTAATATGCGCCACTATATGACCAAGGCACAGCAAGCCCGGCAAATGTTCATTATGCAAATGGGGCTTGTCCACGCCTTTGAAAAAGGCACGCCCTCCACGGTAAGGGTTCGAGAATTTCGGGTTCGTTATATCCGTGAAGCCATGCCCGGCGCGCCCCTTCATATCGAAACGGCGATCACCCGTCTTGGCAAAAAAGATATGACGCTCCTGCATGTGATGTATCATAGTGACGGCAGCAGGGCAGCCATTATTCAGGAACAACTGGAACATCTTTACCTGCCCACCCACCAAAGCTTCCCCTGGCCCAAACGACTTTTTGCAGCGGCCAAGCCCCATGTCATGGAAATACCGGATTATGCCAAATCTAAAGGATTGCCCGAAACCAAAATGACGGGGGCTAATCTGGACACTATAGAAAATTGGGGGTGCCAAATTATAGGCCGCGGCGTTTTTCAAAACTGGGAAATCGGTAATTCAGGCACGGTCTGCGCCCAGCATATGCTCGGCCGTGTTTCCGGCTCAATTCGGCATTTCAAAGATGCCTGGCCCGAAGGTATTGAGCCCGGCATGAAGGTCATCGGTGTCTTGCTGGAAATTCAGCACCGCTATCATACCTTTCCAAAATCCGGCGATCCCTTTGTGTTGTATTCCGGCCTGCTGGACGCTGAAGGTAAAATCCGGCGCCTTGTCCATCATATCGTCAATCCGATTACCGGCAGACCTTATGGTTCATTTATCGCTGTTAATGCGTTAATTGACCTGGAAAAAAGACGCCTTGCAATGCCGAGTCCGGAAACCCTTGAAATTTTGCAGTCGCGTATCATCCCCAATCTGCATGCTTGATGGTTTTAGATAAAACCTCAATCACATAATCAGGTTCCTGCAACGGGAACATATGGGAGAATTCAGATTTGAAATGGATGTTATCGGGCCCGATTGCGCGGCCAAGCTGAGCTCGGGTGGATGGGGTACTGACAGCATGACGCCCGGCATAATGCGCTTCACTATTTTCCGGGAGAAACCGGGCAGCTTCATATAGATTATGAGCCTGCGCGCAAAATATAGCCTGCTCCCATTTGGGGTCGCAGGACAGCTCCACCTCATTACCGAGGGGCTGTAGTCCTCCGTCCAGATAATCCCTTAATATACCATTTGAAATGGTCTTAAATGCACCGCGCCCCTGATAGCGCTCAAACGCTGCGTGAGCATTTTCAAAAACACGTCGTCTTTGACCTGCGTTTTTAACAATCGGGACAAGTCGTTTCATCAAGGCCCTTCCGCCGGGCAGTCTGGGCCAGTTACGACCTACCCAGTTCATGGATACGGGATCAAATCCCGCATATCCGGCCAGACGATCCGTTAATTGTTTTGAAGCCAATATGGCGCTCACCGCGCCAAAGCTGTGTCCGGATAATATGATTTTGCCCGGCACGTAACGTCCTATAAATGCAGCAATGTCATTAGCAAAAACATCCCAGCTCATCAGCCCGTCTATGTCTGTCGGCAAGTCCGTTTGCCCATGGCCGCGCATATCCACAGCAACCGAATGCACGTCCAGCTTTTCTAAAATACGCCGATAGCTCTGGGCGTTAAATCCATTGGCATGAGCGAAGACAAGCCGCACGGGCCCTTTACCTGAATTAAAATGCAAGGCGGACATTGTCCCGCCCTGCATGGAATAGTCGCGGCGTTTCACCTAGGCTTTGCCCATGAGCTTTTGCATTCTGGGAGCCATTTGTTCCCCTAATGCTTTCAGTCCGCTCATAGGCCGGACCATAACTTCAAACTCGATGATTTTCCCATCAGCGTCAAAACGGATCAGGTCGATACCCTTTAAGCTTTTCGCGCCTATACTAGCGGAAAATTCCAACACTGCGCTGCGCTCGTCTTCATTGATGAACTCCCGGTGATAGGTAAAGTTCTCAAAAACTTCGAGCACATTAGAGAGCGCAAATATTAGCGCCATCCCGCTGGGATAAGGCGTGTGCGCCATAGGTGATCTGAACACCGCATCCGCGTGCACAATTTCGCCAAGAGCCGCTATATTATTGGTCGCGACAATCTCATGCCATTTTTCAATTGTATCCCGCATAATATTATCCAAATAGATCTCTTGCCGTTTTATATTCCATATAAATATCAGATAATTTGCGAAGTGTTAGTGTCCCAGTTTCACAAGCACCTGTATCCATAAAATATCGATTGCCAACCCATTGAGGTTTATCCAACGGAGTATGTCCGTGTATTGTGATATCGACGCCCTCGACATCGTATGGGGACTTACCCCTTAGAACCCGTCTCCCCCAAAGCATGACATCCACACTGCGGGGATTTTCAATCATTTTTCGCCAATTTTGCCCATCTGTTTCAGCATGGCAGATACCAATCTGATACTCATTTAAATCAATCGTCATCGCGATGGGTAATTCCTTCAAACGTCGCGCCCATGCTTGCATTTTTTCCGGATCGATCCATTTAGCCCAAGCCCCGTAACTCACCCACCAGTTATAAGATTCTCCGCCACCGCCACCGCCACAGGCATTTATCAGCATTTCTTCGTGATTTCCCCGTACCATATGGAACCAGGGTTCCTGAAGAAGTCTGAGACATTTTATACTATCTGGACCTCGATCAATAATATCCCCAACTGAGAACAACCTATCCTTAGCTGGGTCAAACCCTACTCGCTTCAGGCAATTCATCAAAAGCTTGTAACAGCCATGGATGTCGCCCACGACAAAATCGCGACCAATAATATTCTGTTCAATATACTGGTGAATTGTCGTTCTACATTGCGTGGATTTTTGCGGGATCAAGATCATCGGCTATGGCCTGATCTAAAATGGCAAATGCCTCTTTACGAGAGCGGCGTTTGGTATTTTTAAACGCTGTTTCATTGAGCTGTTTAAACATAGCGCCTGCCATGGGGCCCGCCATGGCCAGCTGCTCCGCTGGAACCGTACGATCAAAAAACCCTGCACGGACTGCATCGCGGGGATTGAATATTTCGGCGTTGATAACGCAGCGATTGAAATAATTTTTCGCCAGACGATACCGGCCAAGCTCAATGCCAAAATTATGCATGGTCATTCCGATCATCGTTTCATTGAGGCCGACTTTGAAATCACCCTCTGCGATTATACGGTAGTCACAGGCAAGCGCCAGAAATGCGCCCATGGCAATGGTATGCCCTGTCGCCACCATAATAACTGGACGGGGAAATGCCATCATCCGGCGCGCCAGTTTTGAGCCTTTAGACGTCAGCTCAAGGGCATCTTGAGGCCCCGCTTTCATTTCCTTAAGATCAAATCCGCCGGAAAACATGCCTTCGCGGCCCGTTAAAATCACCACCGCATTATCAGCTTCGGCCTTGTCAAAGGCTCCGTTAAGCTCTTCAATCATAGCTGTCGACAAGACATTGGCTTTGCCGTCATCCATAGCGATTGTAGCAATACCATCATTGACGGTGTAAGTGACACGATGTGACATAATTCTCTCTTCTAAAAATGTGAACGCCTCCAATAATGGAGGCGTATGAATTCAATTAGGCGGCCTTTTTACGGCCGAATTTTCCGTAGAAAGTTTCACCGGAAGTAGCCATATCGCGCAAAAGGGCCGGTACTTCAAACTGCTCGCCATAAGCATCTCGAAGTTCATCTGCCCGCTCCACAAAAGCCTTGGCACCGATTGTATCGATGAAGCTGATGGCACCGCCGGTAAATGGCGCGAAACCCCAACCGAAAATGGAGCCAAGATCGGCTTCGCGCGGATCGTGGATGATATTTTCATCAAATGTGCGCGCCGCCTCAATAGCCTGCGCATACATCAAGCGGTCTTTAACCTCTTGAACATCCGGTTGCTGGTCTAAGAGGCCATTAATGGCAAACTGATCAAGCTCTTCCCAAAGGTGTTTTTCTTTGCCGTTATAGACATAAAACCCCTTGCCGTTTTTACGGCCAAGACGATCATGTTTTTCCACCATAGTGTTGATAATAGGTTCCATGGTTCCGACTTTATACGCATTGCCAAGATCGGCTTTGGTTTGCTTGAGAACCTTGTAAGCAAGATCAATAGCAACCTCGTCCTGAAGGGCCAGAGGCCCAACCGGCATGCCGGCCATTTTGCCTGCATTTTCAATTAAGGCCGGCTTCACGCCTTCAGCCATCATATTATAGCCTTCGCCGATATAGCGCATGACGCAGCGATTGGCATAAAAGCCGCGTGTGTCTTCGACCACAATCGGAACCTTGCGAATGCGCGAAACAAAATCAATGGCGCGAGAAATCGCGTAATCAGATGTTTTTTCGCCTTTGATAATCTCCACAAGCATCATCTTATGCACGGGGCTGAAGAAATGAATCCCGATGAAATTATCGGGGCGTTTCGAAGCCTTCGCCAGATCAGTAATTGGAATAGTCGATGTATTAGAACCGAACACAGCTTTATCACCAATGACGTCTTCGGCCATTTCCGTGATTTTGGCTTTCAGCTTACTGTCTTCAAAAACCGCCTCAACGATAAGGTCAACATCTTTGAGTTTTGCGTAATCCGTTGTCGCGTCAATACGGTCAATAATGGCGTCCGCTTTTTCTTGCGTCGTCTTATTGCGTTTTACTCGCTTGGTTTGCTCATCGATAGTGAACTGTTTGCCTTTATCGGCACCTTCCTGATCACGGTCGATCAAAACTACGTCCATGCCCGCCATAGCGGAAACATAGGCAATGCCTGCGCCCATAAAGCCCGCACCGATAACGCCGACTTTATTGACCTCAGCTTTTTCCTGTCCCGCCGGACGACCTTCGCCTTTTTCAATCGCCTGTTTAGAGACGAAAAGCGTACGGATCATATTGCGGCTTTCAGGCCGTAAAAACAGATCGGCAAAATAACGGCTTTCAATACGAAGGGCTGCATCCATAGGGACAAGCGCGCCTTCATAAACAGCCTTTAAAATATTGGCCATAGCCGGATAATTACCATAAGTTTCCTTGCGGATCATGGCATTGGCACCTGCGAACATCTGGAAGCCCTGAGGGGTATAGGGCGCCCCGCCAGGATATTTGAAACGGTCCGCATCCCAAGGCGCTTTGGCTTTCGGATTATCTTTGACCCACTGCTTGGCGGTTTCCACAAGCTCAGCCTGCGGGGCTGTTCCGTGAAGAATACCCATTGCCTGCGCCTCCTTGGCTTTAAGCTGCTTACCCTGGGTAAGGATTGGCGCCGCATTCATCAGGCCGATAAGGCGAGGCAGTCTTTGCGTCCCGCCAGCACCCGGCAATAGACCGACAAGCGCTTCGGGAAGGCCGAGTTTAAGCTTGGGGTTATCATTGGCTGCAAAACGACCATGACAGGCCAGAGCAATTTCAAAACCACCGCCCAGCGCAAGACCATTAACAGCAGCCGCAACGGGTTTACCGCAGGTTTCCATGGCGCGGAATGTCTTGTTTAATTGATAGACCTGATCAAATAATTTTTTCTTGGCACCTTCCGGGTCGGTCTTCATCATCTTTTGAAGCTCAGCTGTTTGGCCACCCATTTCGTCCAGATCTGCACCAGCGCAAAACGCGGCCTTACCCGATGTGATAACAGCGCCTTTGATCTCTTCTTCGCTGGAAATTCTCTCGACGATTTGAGCCAGCTCGGCCATGACCGCATTGGACAGCACATTCATGCTGCGACCCGGAGAGTCGAAAGTGATCAGCAAAATACCGTCGCTGTCGAGATCTAATTTAAAATGTTCCATTGTTATTCTCTTATTCTGATTGGAATTAAACACGTTCAATTATGGTCGCAGAGCCCATGCCGCCGCCCACGCAAAGCGTGATCAGAGACGTCTCTTTGTCAGAGCGCTCAAGCTCATCAACCATTGTGCCCAGGATCATGGCGCCTGTTGCGCCGAGCGGGTGACCCATAGCGATAGCGCCGCCATTGACGTTCATGATGTCGTGGTCAACATTATGGGCCTGCATAAAGCGAAGAACGACAGCCGCGAAAGCTTCGTTAAGCTCATAAAGATCAATATCGCCAACTTCCATGCCGGCCTTTTTGAGAGCCTTGGCGGCCACAAATTCAGGGCCTGTCAGCATGATGGTTGGTTCAGAGCCAATTTCGGCAAATGATTTAATACGCGCGCGGGCCTTGAGGCCCAGAGCGTCGCCCATTTCCTTAGTCCCGATCAGCACAGCCGACGCGCCATCAACAATACCTGATGAATTACCAGCGTGGTGGACGTGCGTGATTTTTTCAAGCTCAGGATATTTTTGCAAAGCAACACCGTCAAATCCCGGCATGACTGTACCCATGGCAACAAATGACGGGTTAAGCGCGCCAAGGCTCTGCATATCCGTGCTCGGCCGCATGTGCTCGTCATGATCTAAGATAGTGACGCCAAGCTGATCTTTGACAGGCACAACGGATTTGAAACGGCCTTCTTTCCAGGCCTTTGCAGCACGCTTTTGCGACTCAACGGCATAGGCATCGCAGTCATCGCGGGAGAAGCCATATTTCGTGGCAATCAGATCAGCCGAAATTCCTTGCGGCACCACATATTCTTCATAAGCAAAACTTGGATCAACGGCCATAGCACCGCCGTCCGAGCCCATAGGAACGCGAGACATGCTCTCAATACCGCCGGCAACAACCATATCGGACATGCCGGACATAACCTTGGCAGCACCCATATTCACGGCTTCCAGACCTGAGGCGCAGAAACGGTTAATTGTAACGCCCGCTGCTGTTTCGGCATAGTTTGCCTGAATAGCCGCCACTCGGGCAATATCTGCGCCCTGTTCGCCAACAGGTGAAACACAGCCCATGATCACATCATCGACTTTACTTGTATCCAGATCGTTTCGATCCCGAATGGCTTCGAGCTGTTGTGTCAATAAAGACAGAGCTGTGATTTCATGCAAGCTACCGTTTTTCTTGCCCTTACCGCGCGGCGTTCTCACCGCATCAAAAATATATGCATCGGTCATTGTTTAATCCTTAGTTTATTAGTTCTTAAATGATTAAAGGCTGCGTGAGATGACCATTTTCATGATCTCATTTGTGCCGCCATAAATACGTTGAACCCGGGATGCACGCCACTGACGGGCAACCGGATATTCATTCATAAAACCATAGCCGCCAAAGAGCTGCAGACAGCGATCATTAATTTCGCATTCTTTATCCGTGGTCCAGTATTTGGCCATAGACGCCGTAACTGTATCCAGCTCACCTTTCAGGTGTTTTTCAGCGCAGTTATAAACAAAGTTTTTGGCAACTGTCGCAATGGTTTTACACTCTGCCAGTTCAAATTGCGTGTTTTGAAAATCGATAATACGTTTCCCAAAAGCCTTGCGCTCTTTGACATATTCAATCGTGTGCTTAAGTGTTTTTTCCATAATCGCCACAGACTGCACAGCAATGTTAAGGCGTTCTTGCGGAAGCTCCGTCATAAGCTGGATAAAACCTTGTCCGGTTTCAGAGCCTAAAAGGCTATCAGCGGGTACTTTCATGTCGTCAAAGAAAAGCTCAGCTGTATCCTGAGCTTCGCCGCCCACCTTATCAAGGACGCGCCCGCGCCTGAATCCTTCAAGACCATCAGTCTCAACAACAAAGAGCGATTTAGAATGCTTTCCTTCGCCGCCAGTATCGGCAACAATAATGATTAAGTTAGCTGTGCCGCCATTTGTAATGAAGGTTTTAGACCCATTGATAATCCAGCCATTACCGTCTTTCTTGGCATTGGTTTTAATGGCTTGAAGATCAGAACCTGTGCTCGGCTCTGTCATAGCGATAGCACCGACATATTCACCGGACGCCATTTTCGGGAGCCATTTTTGTTTTTGCTCTTCAGTACCAAAGTGCAGAATATAAGGCGCAACAATCGCATTATGCAGGGAAAGACCAAAACCATCCACTTCGGCCCGTTCCAGCTCTTCCATAATAATCATTTCATGACGATAATCACCGCCGCCGCCGCCATACTCTTCCGGGATCATTGTATTTAAAAGACCCATTTGTCCGGCCTTATTCCAATATTCCCGATCGACCATATGGTTCTTGCGAAATCTTTCGGAATGGGGTGCCATTTCGGTTTTATAAAAACCGTAAACAGCTTCGCGGAATATATTGATATCTTCTTCGTCATACCAATCAGGATTTTTAAAATCTAAAACGCTCACTCATTCCTCCAAATTATATCTTTTAAAACGCGAAGAGCCGGGCCCCTATTCATGAGTAGAGTCCGGCCTTAAACCTTATCTTGCTGACCTTAAAATGCGTCAGCCGCCAGAGCCATAACAGGCTCAGCACCCGTTTTCAGCTTGGCTAGATGTGAATCAATCATAGGCAACATGCGAGCTGTGAAGTAACGACCCGTAATTAATTTATTGGTGTAAAACTCCTCATTGGAACCATCATCAATTGCCTTTTGCGAAATGACCGCCATTTTCGCCCAGAGATAAGAAAATACTGTAAGGCCCATCATGTGCATGTAATCCACAGAACCGGCACCGGCATTGTCCGGATTGGTCATGCCGTTTTGCATCAACCACATCGTCCCTTCGGTCAGTTTGGCTTTCGCACCTTCCAGAGCTGTGATGAAATCGGCAACGTCTTCATTGCCTTTATTTTCAGCAATAAAGGCGTCCATCTCGCCGTTTAATTTCATCAAAGCGCGGCCGCCATTACGGGCCAGTTTCCGGCCCACCAGATCAAGCGCCTGAATACCGTTAGCGCCTTCATAAATCAGCGCAATCCGGCAATCACGGACAAACTGGCTCATGCCCCATTCTTCGATAAATCCATGTCCGCCAAAAACCTGCTGACAATCAATTGTTGTCTGCATGGCTTTGTCTGTCAGATAGCCTTTAATAACAGGGGTCAACAGACCAAGAATATCATCAGCGCGCTCGACGGCTTTTTCATCCTTAGAGTGACGTTCAATATCTTCCTGTTTCGCGCCCCAATACAGCAAAGCTCTGCCCGCTTCATTAAAGGCACGGGTCTCCATCAACATGCGGCGCACATCAGGGTGGACGATGATTGGGTCTGCTGGACCGTTCTCATTTTTCGGCCCTGTCAAAGACCGGCCCTGCAAACGATCCCGAGCATATTCAACAGCGTTTTGATAGGCCACTTCAGACTGACCAAGACCCTGCATACCAACGCCGATACGGGCTTCATTCATCATGACAAACATGACTCTGAGGCCTTTGTTTTCTTCGCCGATCATATAACCGGTAGCGTCATCATAATTCATTACGCAGGTAGAATTGCCGTGAATGCCCATTTTCTCTTCAATAGCGCCGCAAGACACGCCATTGCGCTCGCCCGGGTTTTCATTTTCATCGAGAATGAATTTCGGTACGATAAACAGTGAAATACCTTTCACGCCAGCGGGCGCATCTTCGGTGCGAGCCAGAACAAGGTGAATAATGTTATCTGTAAGGTCATGCTCACCGGCAGAGATAAAGATCTTCTGACCTGTGATTTTATAAGAACCGTCCGCCTGCTTGACAGCTTTGGTTTTCAAAAGTCCCAAATCTGTACCGCAATGGGGTTCTGTCAGGTTCATAGTCCCTGACCATTCGCCGGAGATCATTTTAGGCAGATAGGTCTGCTTCTGCTCGGGCGAACCGCCCACTGAAATAGCTTTAATCGCGCCGCCTGTCAGGCCCGGATACATTGAAAACGCCATGTTGGCTGATGTCTGCATCTCAGCTACAGAAATGCCCAAAAGACCAGGCATACCTTGGCCGCCATAGGCGGGATCACGAACTATCGATGTCCAGCCATTTTCAACCAGAGTTTTATAGGCCTCTTTAAACCCCTTTGGCGTGGTTACGGATCCATCCGCATGACGGACACACCCTTCGTGATCACCTACAACATTTAGCGGAGCCAGTTCGTTTTCAGTGAATTTGGCGCCTTCTTCCAAAATGGCATCAACAAGATCAACATCGAGATCGCTGAACTGTTCAAATTTAGACATTTCGGAAATGTTGAGCATTTCGTGCAAAATAAATTTCATGTCCCGAACGGGGGCTTTATAACTAGGCATTGGTTGTTCCTCAGTTCCCTATAAGTTGATTGTCTGATGAAAAATGCTCAGCAAAGGCCCGCTCATAATCCTGAGCCAGCTGGATAGCTTCGGCATTTTCATCCGTGTTTTCTAATTGTTCGCTCATAATCCGGCAGAGTTCACCCATATCCCGGGTCAGAACATCTATATCCGTCTTGCGGCGGTTCAGCGACTGAATGACTTTTTCGAAATTATTTTTGCGCTGGATCAGCTCGGCGCGGTCCGTGACATGACCGTCTGCTACATCCATAACAGTTTTGATATCATCCAGTGTGAAACCCAAGCGCTTAGCCCGCAAAATATTCGTCATTTTTGCGCGCTCAATAGGGCCAAAAACCCGTGTCCCCGACTCCCGATCAGGACTGATAAGACCCTTATCTTCATAAAACCGGACAGCGCGCGGTGTTATCTCAAAATAGTCTGAAAACTCTCTGATCGACCAGATCGATTCTCCTGAACCATTATGAGCTGAAGCTGACATGCCAACCCCGTACATAACGTTGACGTTAACGTCAATAAAAAATGGCATTTTTGGTAAATATTTTCAGTCCTGCTGGGGAAAAGTGTTAACACCTTAACCACACGTTAACCATGCACATAGTCATATATCAGAGAGTTTGGCGGCGTGAGTCGCCTTTTAATCTATATCTGCTTCAGGCGAACATCTGCATGGCTAAACGTCCTACGACAAAATCGACCCAGACTGCCAGCCCGGCCCGTAAGAAAACGGCTGCGAAAACAGCGGCGGTCAAGCCCGTGAAACCCGCCCGCACAGCAACTGCCTCGAAAACCACCGCGAAACCCTCTGTAGCAACAAGAGCAAAAACCGGATCAAAGGCCGGAGCAAAGCCAGCTGCGCGGTCTTCAGCAAAAAAAGCCGTGAAAAAGCCTGCCGCGAAAAAACCAACTCAGATAGCGCGCACTAAGACAACGCCCAGACCTGCACCCATCAAAACCACAGCAGCTAAACCCGTAAAAGCCAAGCGATTGACACTTGCTGAACTTCACGGCCAGGTCACAGAGATTACCAAACGTTTGAAAAAAGCTGATACGCGAACACATAATAACGTTAAGGCCCTCGAAGCTGCCTTCAAAGCTCTCGAAGGCCAAGTCAAAGACCACCAGACTGTCAACCATGCTGCCCTGAACCGGCGTGTGGATCAGCTCTCCGGTCAATTTACGGCCTCAATGCATGCAGCCAAACGGGATATTGCCGCTGATTTACAATCAGCCCTCAACAATCCGTCCATCGCACGCCTGCAGACCGCTATTGATCGCAGTCAGGCACGGCTGGCCAAAGCCGAAGCAGCTCAAACACAATCCATGTCACGGGTGAATAAACTGGTCGCGGATCTGGCCAGAGTCATTGATGCACGCTTCCAGGAGCAATCAGCCACTCAGAAAAGTCAAACCGCCCGACTGGCCGCTATTGAGCAAAAACTGGCAGACATTCAGCAAGACACAGGCGCGCAAAGCCGCTCCATAGAAGACACTACCGCCACAGCTATTCGCAAAATCGGTGATGATGTTGTCAGCACAACACAAAATTTCCAGGATAAGCTTGATCAGCAAAGTGCTGTCTTGCGGGAAAAAGTTGCTGATATCGGTCAGCAGACTCAGGAAGATTTTGATCGGCACAAATATGAAATTTCACGTCAGTTCGAAAGCTTGTCAGATAATGTTCGTAATCAGAACAGCTCTCTTGAGCGTGCGCTCAATCAGCTGACAAGCCGCATTGATAATCTGGAATTTGGACTCAGCAGCCCATCAGACCCGGTCGTTCCGGCTCCGCCAATGCCTGAAATGGCACCGACCAGTTTCGAACCTCAGCCCGATGCATTTGCGCCTGTCGAACACGTTCCTAATCAGGCCGGAAACCCTTATTTGTCTGTGGTTGCAGATAACAGCTCAGTCGCTGACACAGCGGCCCATGCCTATACAGAAACTGCGGCGGTTCCGATTGACGCATTCAGCCCGCCTCAACAGCCCGCGCAACCCCAGGAAGCTATATATCAGGAAACTCCGTATCAGGAAGCCGCCTATCAAGAACCGCAACCTTATCAGCCGCAGGCCTCTCACCATCCTCAGGAGTTTCAGCCGCAAGAATATATTCCAGCGGCAACAGGCACTATGGACGGCACCGTACATCAACAGCCCGCGCACCACTATGTAGATCCGCAGCAAGCGGCCTTAATGACGCCGCCCGCTCAGCCTTATATGGACGAATCCAGCCTCTATGTTTATGAAGCGCCTCCGGCACAAGTTACGCAGGCACCTGACACGGCAACAAACGGCGGGATCACTGAATTTATACCCGCTACGGAAATTGGCGCAGATGATCTACCCTATGAAAATCCAGGCTATAGTGAACCCTCATCTGACCCGGCAGCCGTTTCACGACCCGGCCACATTGAAAACCTGAAAACAAAGGCCAAAAAAGCTAAAGCAAAACAACTGGGCCGCGAACTTCCGGGCATTGCCGGCATGTCGCCGCGAAATTTAAAAGTCGCGGGTCTGGCTGTTGCCTTGGCCGGCATTGGATATTTTGGCCTGCGAGGATTTGTCGGCAAACAGCCCATTACATCTCCGCCAGTTGTTGAAGCCAATAGTCAATCCCCAACCATGGCAGCTGGCGGCTCAGCACCTGTCGCAACTCTACCCGTCTCAACCACTGAACCGATTGGAACTTATCAGGATAATCTAGGCAGTAATACAGTTGCTACACAAACCGCAACAGCAGCCGCGAGCGGTCTTACCCTGCAGCAGGCAGCTGAAAATGGTGACCCGGTTGCGCAGTTCCAGCTAGGCATAACATATCTGGATGCCGGCCAGCCCAATGCTGCCCTGAAACATATTCGCGCCTCTGCCAACCAAGGACAACCAGCAGCGCAATATCGGCTTGCCAAGCTTTACGAAGCCGGCATCGGCGTCAAAGCCAATCCGGATATGGCCCGCGATTTAACTGAAAGAGCGGCGCGTTCCGGGAACCGGATCGCTATGCATGATCTGGGGTTATATTACGCAGAAGGTCGGGGCGGCGTCGAGCGGAACATCCATACGGCCGTGTCCTGGTTTGAAAAAGCGGCCGAGCGCGGCGTGGTTGATTCACAGTATAATTTAGGTGTCCTTTTTGAAACCAATACTGAGAGCTTTTATAATCCATCGTCAGCTTTTGTCTGGTACTCCATTGCCAGCCAGCAGGGCGATCAGTTAGCCGCCAACCGCGTAGCGATCTTAAAAGATACTCTGTCAGCAGATGATCTAGCTCAGGCCGAACGGCGGATCACTCAATTTAAACCTACAGCCATTGATGAACCGGCAAACGGAATTTTCCGGCAAGTACCGTGGTCCATGCCTGACAAAATGGATGTTAAGCCATCGGCCGATCTCGTCCGGGACGCACAAAGCCTGTTAGGTCAATTGGGTTATGACGTCGGCGCGCCGGATGGTGATGCAGGCCCACGGACCCGGGCTGCAGTCGTGGCCTTTGAGAAAGCTTATGGTCTTCCCGAAACCGGTATTGTATCGGCCAGTCTTGTCGACCGCCTATCCGCCGCTGCTGGCGCATAGGTTTTTTAGAAGTTATACTTCTGCATGGCAGATATTGTAATTGGCAAAGCTGAAACGCCTCAGGACATCGAGGCCGTCAAATCTATTTTCATAGAATATATGACCTTCATAGAAACCTTCCTCGGGCAAGATCTGAACTTTCAAGGCACCGATAAAGAGTTTGCGACATTCCCGGATATTTATGATGAATTGCTGCTCGCAAAACTTGAAGGCCGGGCTGTCGGAGCTTGCGGCATTAAACCCTTCAAAGGCAATATTTGCGAACTTAAACGTCTTTATTGCCGGCCCGAAGGACGGGGGCATAATCTGGGTGAACGATTGACAATTGCCTCTATTGAGGCGGCGCGCCGGCATGGCTATGAAGAAATTTATCTGGATACAGATCCCGGCCTGACCCACGCCAACCGCATCTATGAGAAATTAGGCTTTACGGATATTGACCGCTATTACGACAATCCCATGCGTTCTTCCCGTTATATGAAAAAATCGCTTTAGAGGAATTGCACATCAGCCCAAACCGTGTCAGCAATCCAGCCCAATAAGGAGGCGAGGATGAGCGACGCGATCATGGAACGCATGTGGGAGCTGGCACCCGCTTTTGTTGAGGGAATTCCCCAGGGCAAAGCCCTTGGCATAAAATTTATTGCCGTTGACCGGGGTAAGGCAACATTTTCCCTGCCCTATAACACCGCCATTATTGGCGATCCGGATACCCGCGTGATCCACGGCGGAGCTATTACTACTCTGCTGGATCAAGTCAGCGGCCTAGCCGCTGCCGCCGCCATTGTTTCCGAAGAAAATCTTCTCGCCATCAGCAATGTGGCCACACTTGATTTGTCTATTGATTATATGCGTCCGGCCAACCCCGGCGAGACAGTCATAGCGACAGCCCATTGTTATAAAACCACACATCATATCGCCTTTGTCCGTGCTGTCGCCCATGACGGCGACCCCGACGATCCAGTAGCTATGTCCCAGGCCACATTCATGATCAGCCGCCAGAGGAAGTCATCATGACCCGACAGGAACTGGACCGTATTTTATCCCGCACGCCTTATGCCGGCTTTATCGGCGTAGAACCTCTGGTTATGGGCGAAGAATTGACCATGGTTTTAAAATATAAAGAGAGCAATATCGGAAACCCTTTCCTACCGGCTCTGCATGGCGGGGTTATTGGCGGCTTTATGGAAGTGACTGCAATTGCCGGGCTGATGTTTAGCGGGCATTATGCCAAAATGCCCAAACCTATAGGTCTGAATATCAGCTATTTGCGCAAAGGAAATCCGGTGGACAGCTATGCACGCACCAGCATAGTCCGGCAGGGGTCCCGCGTAGCCAATGTCCGTGTAGAAGCCTGGCAGGATAACATGGAAGAACCTATCGCCACATTGGTCGGTCACTACCTAACGGCAGATTCAAAAAAATAAATGCCCATCTTGACCCGACGTCAGGTTTTCGCCCAGAGCTGGCCCGTTATCATGGCCAATGCGCTGACCCCGCTTGTAGGTCTGGTCGACACCTGGGTCATTGGCCGCTTTGCAGGAACCTCAGCGCTTGCCGGAATCGGATTGGGCGCGGCCATTTATGGTATTTTATATTGGGGTTTCGGGTTTTTACGCATGAGCACAGCCGGGCTTGCGGCCCAGTCATCCGGGGCACAAGATGAAAGTGCTGTGCAGTCCCATATATTCCGGGCTGTCCCGCTGGGCATTATGATCGGCTTCATCCTGCTTGTCACGCAAGGTCTTCTAATTCCGCTGGCTATGATGATTTTTACGGCGGATGCGCCTATCGAAGAATCTGCTGCAATTTATATTCGCGCCCGGCTCTGGGGCCTGCCCGCCTATCTAGGTCTGATTGCACTCATGGGATGGTTCATTGGTCTAGGCCAAGCCCGGCAAGCCTTCTGGATGCAGTTGATCCTTAATATTATCAATGTGGCTCTATCTCTGTTTTTTGTCATCTCCATGGGCTGGGGACTTTACGGCGTTGGCCTGGCCACGGCACTGGCGGAATGGGCTGGATTACTCACAGGCCTTATCATAGCCCGCAGCGTCATAAAGCGCCGGGGCGGCTTAAAGCCCGACGCCTTAACCCGAGATCGCCTCATGAATGTAGCCGAGCTATCCCGCCTTGGCGAAGCAAACACCAATATATTTATCCGTACAGCCGCTTTAACTGGCGGGTTCAGCTTTTTCTCCAACGCCGCCGCCACACAGGGCGAAACCTTTTTGGCAGCCCACACTATCCATATGCAGTTCATCACTCTGACCGCGTTTATTCTGGACGGCTTTGCCAATACCGCTGAAGCCACTGTAGGCGCAGCCTATGGCGCCAGATCACGTACCCGATTTGACAGGGCGGTACGATTAACATCTGAGTTTTCCGGCCTGCTCGCCTTTCTCTGCGCCGCTGTGATTTACCTGGCCGGTCCCATAGCCATTGATGCTCTGACCACTGATCCGGCTGTTAGGGAAACCGCGCGCATCTATCTACCATGGTGCGCGCTTGCGCCCGCCATTGGATGGGCCGCCTTCCAAATGGACGGCATATTTATCGGCACCACCCGCACAAAGGAAATGCGCAATGCCGGCATTGCCGCCCTGCTGGCTTATCTTGCCGTGCACTTCGCCATGCCAGACAGTCTGGGCCCGCACGCCATATGGGCCGCCTTTTTAATTTACTATCTGGCCAGAACGCTCACCCTTTTATATTATTACCCCAAGATTAGACCCGCTCTGGATTGACTGTCATGCATATCGCTCCTGCCGACCCGAATACCGCCGACATTGCGCGATTGCTTGAAGGTCATCTGGCGGAAGCGGAAAATCAGGATTGCAGCCATGCTTTTGGCGCGGCGCGTCTATCACAAGATGACATAGATTTTTTCGCTGCCCGGGATGAGAACGGAACCCTGATGGGTATTGCCGCTCTTAAAACCCTGACGCCTGATCATGGAGAAATTAAATCCGTCCGCACAGATGATGCTTTTCTGCGGCGCGGCGTTAGCCGGGCCCTTATGGCCCACATAACTCATCATGCCCGCAGCCTTGGCATGACACGGCTCAGCCTGGAAACTCACTCGACGCCCGCTTATGCAGCTGCCCGGGGTCTTTATGAGCATCTGGGTTATGACTATTGCGATGCCTTTGGCGCGTATGGCGATGACCCGCTTAGTGTTTACATGACCAAGACAATTTAGAATTTTCGCAGTTCACTGTCTCTTACAAGTGAGTTCGAAAATTCCTCCATTCGTTTTGTTTTTCCGCAATATTGGACACGCAAAACTGTATTAGGGTGCCTATAGTGACATAACCGGGATGAGAACGGAACCCTGATGGGTATTGCCGCTCTTAAAACCCTGACGCCTGATCATGGAGAAATTAAATCCGTCCGCACAGATGATGCTTTTCTGCGGCGCGGCGTTAGCCGGGCCCTTATGGCCCACATAACTCATCATGCCCGCAGCCTTGGCATGACACGGCTCAGCCTGGAAACTCACTCGACGCCCGCTTATGCAGCTGCCCGGGGTCTTTATGAGCATCTGGGTTATGACTATTGCGATGCCTTTGGCGCGTATGGCGATGACCCGCTTAGTGTTTACATGACCAAGACAATTTAGAATTTTCGCAGTTCACTGTCTCTTACAAGTGAGTTCGAAAATTCCTCCATTCGTTTTGTTTTTCCGCAATATTGGACACGCAAAACTGTATTAGGGTGCCTATAGTGACATAAAAGGAACGATCACTATGACTGAACACCCTATTATAAAATGTGTTGAACGCGCAGTTCAATATATCGCTCATCAGCTCAATGAAGATAAAGCCCCCAGCCTACAGGATGTTGCCAGCGCATCCGGAATATCGAAGTTTCATTTTCACAGAATGTATAAACTTGTAACAGGCGAGACCTGCGCCCAAACCATCACCCGCTTGCGGTTGGCCAAAGGCGGTAATGCTCTACTGGATAATTCCACATCAATCACTGAGGCGGCTCTATCCGCCGGATATAATTCCAGTCAGGCTTTTGCCAAAGCTTTGAAAAGAGAACTATCGGAAAGTGCTTCATCGCTGCGATCTGACCCTCAACGTCTGGCCGAGACCGTCCAGACATTAGCTGAGCCGGAACAGTGGACAAACCTGCCCAATATACCGCCAGCCCGTATTGAAGCCTGTTCGCTGGACCCAATAGTAGTTGCTTTCGTGCGAACATCGGATAGCTATCCTGATCTGGTTGAAACCTATGGACAGCTGATCGGCGCTTTAAATAATCCTGAAAACCTTAAAGCCGTGCTTGGCATACCGCAGCGGGATATCGAAACCTATGAGCAAAACGGCTTTGTTTTTGACTGCGCTTTGCTCTCTAATAATTCCGACCAGTTACCCCAAGGTCTGCAACAATATACTATTCCCGCCGGGGATTATCTGCTTGTCCGTCATAAGGGACTGGATAAAGACCTGCCCGCCACATTAAATGCGCTTTATGCTTTCATACTGTCCCAAGATGACATGATAATCTCTGACACACCATGTATTCACCATTACATTGATGACCCCGAAGAAGTGGAAGAAGCTCTCTGCCGAACTGATATCTATGTGAAAGTTGAAACGCTCATATCGTAAAATAATCTAGCCTTTTGAAAAACGAAATGGCACCGCAGCCGAACGCGGCTTATTAGCGTTGTGGAGAGGTCAAAATTTTTATCTCAAAGCCTTGACTAGGTCGCGAAACCTAAAAATCAATTGACCTTTAGTTGAGCATGTAACATTTTGACACTAATTCGTGATGAGGCAAAACTAATTCAAAGAAGATGTGGAGACCCATTAAATAGGGGGTCAAAATTGGATTTAAAAAGGAGATAACGTTATGGCTGTAACTGTTCAATTGGCCGATGACATTGTCGAAGATGTCAATATGGCAGCCAAAGCACACAATAGATCTGTAGCCGACCAGGTAACCCATTGGATTAACATTGGTCGAATCGCGGAAACCATTAATGCTTTTAACGTTCAAAAAATAGAGCAGGCCTTTAAAGCGGAACTTTCCCCGGATGAGTTGTACCCTTTAGAATATGCGTTTTATATGGAAATGCTGCATAATTATATGCGTAATCCCCCGGATGAAGTTGTCAAAACCTATAAAGAGCTAGGCGAGCAGGCTCTAGCTGATGGGTATGAACCTCATCCTGATGAACTTATCGATCCAGACAATACAGATTACTAAAACCTCATTTTTCGCCAAAAGAGATGCTGCATCTCGGTGTTTTTGAGGGCAAATATCTAAATGACTGCATGAATGAATTTCCACAAGACTGGTTTGACGGGGCCGACCCCTTTATTTAGTTGAAATTTAAGCTCCTGCATCACCTATATAATTGGCGTTGCGTCTTTTAACCTTCACGCCGAGGGCAAACTCCATTAGGCAGGGCCTATGGAAACTTACGGTCTTTTATCTTTACTCCCGCCTGTGCTTGCAATTGGCCTGGCGCTTTATACGCGGCAGGTCTTTTTATCTCTGCTTATGGGCATATGGCTTGGCTTCACCATCATCGCCGGGTGGAACCCTCTGCAAGGAACATTTGATACGCTGGAAGGCCTCGCAGCCGTTTTTGCCAGTAATTACAATACCAAGATTATCATCTTCACACTTGTGGTCGGCGGGCTGATTGCGCTCGTTCAGCGCTCAGGCGGGGTTGAAGGTTTTGTCCGGCGTATACTGGCCTATCTGGAAAAGGAAACAGGCAAGGCGGCCACCAAGAACCAGCGTAAAAAAGTTGAGCTTTTAGCCTTTCTGACCGGCATGGTCATTTTCATCGAAAGTAATATTTCCATCCTCACCGTGGGCACAGTCTACCGACCCGTTTTTGACAAGCTCGGCATTCCGCGAGAGAAACTGGCCTATATTACGGATAGCTCCTCGGCTCCGTCCTGTATTTTAATTCCGCTCAATGCCTGGGGCGCCTATATTATCGGACATATGGCAAACCAAGGCATTGAAGGCGGGTTTACGGCACTCATGCAAGCCATGGTCTATAATTTCTATCCCATGCTGGTGATTGTCATCATGCTTTATGTGATCCTGTCAGGCCGGGATATCGGCGAAATGAAAACAGCGGAAATCCGCGCCCGCGAAACCGGCAAACTGTTACGAGACGGCGCCGTCCCCATGATGGGCGACGAAGCCATTGCCATGCCTGTCAAAGAGGGCGCTATTCCAAAGGCGCGTAATATGATTATTCCCATAGTGTCATTAGTTCTTCTTGTGCCAACATTTCTGATCATGACGGGATGGGAGAAAGGCGGCGGTGATCCTCTACTTGCCATGCGCAGCGGCTCCGGCGGCACATCTATTCTCTATGCCAGCAGCTTCGCCTGTATCATCGCCGCGCTCATGTATAAACTTAGCGGCACGCTGCGCATTCAGAAAAGCTTTGAAACCTTTATGAAAGGCATGGCCGCCATGCTGCCTCTGGCCATTCTTATGGTGCTGGCCTTTGCCATTGGCGATATATGCGACGCACTCGGCACAGGGAAATATGTGGCCGATACGGCGCAAGGATTTATCTCTCCGGCGCTTGTACCGGCCCTGCTATTTCTGATCGCCTGTTTTATCGCCTTTAGCACAGGGACAAGCTGGGGCACATTTGCCATCATGCTCGCCATCGGAATTCCGCTGGCCCAGGGCATGGGCACTAATGTCAGCCTGGCGATTGCGGCGGTGCTTGGCGGCGGTATTTTCGGTGACCATTGCTCGCCCACCTCAGATACGTCCATCATATCTTCCATGGCCAGCGCCAGTGATCATATCGACCATATCCGAACGCAGCTGCCTTATGCCCTGATCGGCGGAGCGATAACTACATTGCTGTATTTAATTCTGGGTTTTGCAGGGATTTAAAATGAAACGTATATTGACTAAAAGCCATAAGATTGTGTTTAAAATTTAGGAGGAGAGAAATGTACAAATTAAGGAATTTTTCGATACTTTTCTGCACTATAATTTTGGGTGGTTGCGTTAATGGCGTTCCAATAGGGGCCGGACCAAACGCTCTTTTTTTAAAGACACCTATACAGCAAAATCAAACGACAGTAAAAAGTCATGAAAAGACAGCCCAATTGATCTTAGAAGACGAAGTTCCTTTGGACGAGCGAGTTGTTAAAGCAAGAAAAATTCTGCATGAAAATTACGGAGATATGAAGGCCTTACATTTCACTATAGGCTGGAAACAGCTGAGTCAGCACAAGGTCGTCAGATCCGTGATTCAAGAAGTTATTTTCGAGCTAGGAGGAACAAGTGCCAAACGAGCTGATATCAGTTATGGGTCTTACAGCCTTGAATTTAATTTCGACAATGTTGACAGTGTTAGAAACGAGGACTCAACAACTGAGGTGTATAATTTATACCTAGAATCTAGTGGGCAAGTAATCGTTTCTCATACTGCTAAAGTCACATGTTCTGGAAAAAATAGAAACTTTCACAAACAATGTATTCTGGATCATAAAACTATTCGCGAGATAATTTATAGAATGTTAGGTAAGTTAAGTAGTTAAGTGGTTACCGATTTTTTGCTCGGCACCTAGCGGCCACCTCCAAATATCTATTCTGTTTTATGCCATTTATACCACAGTTAATATCGTGCTTTAGGCATAAAGCCTGATTTTCGTGCCACTGATCCAAAGCCTTTTTGGCCTCTGGACAATTTAGACCCATAGACTTTTCAATACTTTCAACAGCCTCTATCGCTGCACTATCTGTTGTCAAAAAAACGCTGTCTTGTTCACTAGAAATTTGGGTTTGTCCCACAAACTTTTGATTAGCGTCGTAATGTTCTATTATGTTTTTCGCCAACCTAATTTTATCGAACCCTATAGTCTGTCCCCTGGGATTCTCGTGACGAACATAGTTTCTACCCTCATTTTCATAAGACTGTCCTCCGCGCCCACTTAAAGGTTCGTGAACATGTCCATGCGGAACTTTCCGTGAATACATAACCTTTGACCCTTTGACCAAAGTATATGTACCATATTTGTCCGACTCTGTAGAGCTTAACAAGTCACCATTTTGTTTGTTGTAAAGTCGCGAAGACGGTAACACAGTTCGGTTTGTCCCTCTTGCTAATGTTCTTGAGGCTACAGAGCCTACTGCAATACCGCGACCGTAACTTGCTCCTAGCCGAGCACCTCCAGCTAATCTAGCGCGACCCAACATTCCAGCCGCTCCACGGCCAATAAATAATCTAAGTAGCAAGTGGATACAACCAGAACTGAGCATTATGGTAGGCGTGCAAACAGAGCCTACTATGAAATTACGCCTATTCATAATTATATTGTTTACGTTAAATGGTTTAACTAGACAACTAGAGAGATCAAATGAAACATTCCCTAATATTCTACTTCACTGTTAGTATTTTATCCACATCTGCCGCCGCTCACGATAAACCTGCGCCCACGTCAAATGATCTATTCTCTGGTGTTTGGGAGAATGATCGCGGCTCTCACGTTACATTTGAAAACACGGATGGTCTTCTATCCGGTTTTTATCAGACCAATGTGGGGCAGCCGGATAAATCCAAAAAATTCCCCCTGACCGGCTTTGCCCAGGGCGATCAGATTACCTTTACGGTGAATTTCAAGGGCTATGGCTCCATGACCAGCTGGACCGGACAGATCACCGAGGATGAAGCCGGAGAATATATCCGCACGCTTTGGAACCTGACACGCGATGTTGAGGACAAGGCCGAAGACGCTGACCTCTGGAAATCCATCACATCCGGCGCCAGTGAATTTCGGCGCGTGAATTAATTATCGCAAACCACTTCTTCTTTAAAGAAGCCCTGTGTCGACACGGATTGCACATTGCCTTTGCCGCAGGTTTTTTCGGCCCGCACCACCGCTTCACCGTCATAGACCATATCGGCAATGAAAAAGAGTATGGCTGCGAGGATCAGGCTCACCAGGATTTTCAGCCCTTTTTTGTTATTCGTATCCGTTTTTTCCATACTTAAAACTGCCATGTAAATAAGGGCATGGCAACGCCGATCAAATGCAAACCGATAGCACCTGTCCAAAGCTTAATATCATCGCCCTTGGATAAATCTTAGTCTGTGATTATTTTAAGCCTGAAGTTAAAGCCAGAGATAACCCTATGAAACCATCCGGAAGCCGCCGCTGGGCCTTAAGAACCATAAGCTCCTTTGCCGCA
>JAHDGM010000085.1 GCA_020627655.1 Hellea sp. | reverse complement strand
AGCTTTTCTGCCCGTGAGTAATAACGGTATAGCCGCGCTCTTCAAACTCCATGGCAGGGAAATCCTCATCCACAGTTTTGATTTCCTGCAGGCAAGCGACATCGGGTTTAGCCTCGTCCAGCCATTGCAGAACAGCGGGCAACCGAGCCTTAATCGAATTCACATTAAACGTAGCGATTTGCATGTGTTTGGGATGGAGCGCGACTGCGCCGCTGTCAAGTTGACCTATGTTTGATTTTCTATCCCATAACACAGTTTTTCAGTTGACGAAGTAAGAACCAATTGTATCGTTAAGAAAAGAGGGAGCTATAAATGACCGATGATTTTACTGCAGATACTGCAAGCGTAGTTAAGCCATATGATTTTGGGAAAGCGACGTTTGTACCTTTTCAAGATTTTAAATTCTCTTCCAAACTCATTCTATCATATCTGGCATTTGGAATATTAATTGGTGCTGTGGCGATATTTTTCTTATGGCGTGATTACTTAACGCTTATTCAGGTAAGCGCCTCCCCTGATACGATCGCTGACCCCTCTGTAATTTTTTCCGCTTTCGGCTCAATATTGGCGAAAGGGTTTGTTTTCCTTATTTTAGGCTGGATGCTTTACGCATCTTTCATTACTGCATTCCACAGAAGATTTACACTTAATCAGAGCCTACCCGGTTTCCCTTTGAGCTTTGGCCGAACAGAGTTTCAAGTCATGTTGGTCCAACTCGTCATGTTTTTCATCATGATTGGATTTGTTATTGCTTTTTATATTGCGATTTTAATACCAATTTTCATTGGCATAGCGATCGGACAAGCAGGTAGCGGCGGAGCAGTCATAGGGGCCATTATTGGTGTGGTTGGTGTCATCGCGGCAATTATTGGTCTGCTCTATCTTTCTGCACGGTTTGTTGCAGTTGGTGCGCTAACAGTAGCAAATGATCAATTTACAATTGGGGAAACATTTGCAGCAACCAAAGGCCGCGGCTGGTGGATTGTTCTTTCTTTTGTTGTCGCTTTTCTCATCATCATGGTCATAAGCATCATTGTGCAAATGGTCTTTTCCATTGGCATATTCGCTTCTCTGCCACTTGATCAGCTCGCAGGTATGGAAAATGCTAGTGATGAAGAAGTCATGGCTATTTTAGGTTCAACTTTAAAGTCACCGTCCTTTTGGTTGATCGTAGTCATCACCTATCTTGTGACCACATTCGTTCAACAGTTTGCGAACCTTATGTTCCCGGGGATTGGGGCATATGTCACAAAAGAATATAAAGGCGGACACGATCTGAATGCCATTAGCGCGCTATATGACTAGCGCGCTAATTTAGCACCGCTTTCGGAGTAAATAATGTCGTCAATCAAGCGCCCATATGAATTTGGGCAGGCTACATTTTACCCATTTTCAGACCTTTCCTATTGTTTGAAGCTTGCTGCGTGGTTTTCTCTTTGCACGCTTATCATTTCCACGCCGGTTTACCTCTCAGAGTTTTTCGGCTGGAATATATTTGATGGCCTCGGCTGGATATTCGGTCTCATTATAGCGCTTTTATATTGGGCCGCATATGCATCCTATATCACAGCCTTTCATAAACGCGCTTTGAGTGGAGCAAGTGAAGGCGTCTTTCCGTTACGCTTTGGCAAGACCGAACTCCAAGTCATGATGGTACAACTTGTATGGCTCCTCGCTGCAATTATGATTTTTATTCTCGCCAGGCTCGGTTTTGGAATATTAAATTTGATAGGCGCTGGTATCGCCAGTGAAGGTGGCGCCATGGGCATATTCGGAGGCATACTGATCGTATTATCGCTGATCGGGACTATTCTGACAGTGGCTTATCTTTTGGGCAGAATTTGTACCGTGACCCCAATGACCGTATATTTCCAACGCTTCACCTTTTCCGACTCAACCCGAGCCACAGAAAACCGCGGTTGGTGGATCGTTCTGTCCTATATTGTTTTGGGAATCATTTACCTGATCGTTTATTCATTGGGCTTTATCTTGCTTTTACCAATTGTGGGGGGCAATGCCGTAAATCCTTATGCCGGCGGAGGCATCATAGGAGCTATCTTGGGGCTAGCCTCATCCTACTTTCTGCTCATTGTTATGCAAATGTTCTCCGGTATAGGGTCATATTTAACGAAACAATATTATGGCCAAAACGAAGTTGAAAAAATCGCATCACTTTATGATTGAAGGTTCAACTAAATTTTGAGTTGTCACAGCTCATCGGGTTTTATAAATAATTTCAAAACCCTAGAGTAATATATGCGCTTTTATATATCTGTATTTATCTTGCTTGTGTTGAACATAGCAACGATGGCTTACGCCCAAAAACTCCCCAATGAAGTCTTGGAGCCTTACAAGCAATATAGAGCCGCGCTCAAATCAGGCGATAAAGACGCCGCAGTCAAACACGCAAAAAAAGCTTGGAAATCTGCTGAAAAACATCTCGGCGATCATGTGACGACAGGTGACTTAGCAAGCAATTATGCCCTGTCAGACAATGAGGATTGGAGCCGCGACAGACAACGCGCATATGAACGCGCTGTGGCTTTAGCCTCATTACACGAAGATGCCGGCAAGCGCAGTATTGAACGCCAGGTTCAGTATATTGAGGCATTTGCTTCAAATGAAGTTGGAAAACCCGATCAGTTTATAGCAAAGATAAATGATGGATTTTCTATTCTGGATAAATTTGGTTTAAGAGGCTCAACTTTCGAAGGCGAGCTATATATATTGCGCGGCGTTCACCGCACGCGTCGAGGGGCAGATAAGTCAGCTCTAGAGGACATTGAAAAGGGCTTGGGCATTATTGAGAACTCTGATGATGGTTTAATTTCCGCCTATCCATACATGGGTAAACTTTATCGTGCAGATGTACTTCGTAACGATAATAAGGACTTAGATGCAGCTCTTGCTTATCAAGAAGTTATGCAAAATGTCGAAGGCATACTCCCTGCAGATCATCCCTATGTGTCTAAAGCTTTTTCAAACTGGATGGCATTACGCTTTGAGTTCGAACAAGACGGAACGCTTGAAGACGCAGAACAGGCTGGTCTTTGCGAATGCTGGCCATATGAAAATTACAAATCTAAAGCGTATCCCAAGAAGCGTATTCCCCCCAGAATGCCGCGTGCAGCAAATGGTTCCGGCTATGTGCAAGTTCTGTTTGATGTTACCGATGATGGAAAAACTGAGAACATACGCATTCTTGATTCTTCACACAAAGTTTTTGAACGTCCGGCCATACAGTCTGTTGAAAAGTGGATTTATACTGAGCGCAGTGAAGAGGAAGATGAAGGGTCTAGATCCGACGTTACGTCACGCGTCACATTTGTACTCATGGACGGCAGAGGCAACGTGCTGCCAAATCATTAGACCGATCAACGCTTCCGTTCTCTATCCCGTTTCAGTACAGGCTTGAGATACTTGCCCGTCCAACTCTCTTTGACTTTTGCGACATCTTCGGGTGTGCCCGTTGCAACGATTTGACCACCGCCATCGCCCCCTTCAGGGCCGATATCGATGATCCAGTCAGCGCATTTAACCACGTCAAGATTATGCTCAATCACGACCATGGTATTGCCGCCATCGACCAGCTCTTGGAGAACTTCGAGAAGCTTATTCACGTCCTCGAAATGCAGACCCGTTGTCGGCTCATCCAAAATATAAAGCGTGCGCCCCGTTGAACGTTTGGCCAGTTCTTTGGCCAGCTTTACCCGCTGGGCCTCACCTCCGGATAATGTCGTCGCTTGTTGCCCTACTTTGAGATAGCCGAGCCCAACACGTTCCAGTGTAACAAGCTTATCCCGAATAGACGGCACGGCCTTAAAAAACTCCGCGCCCTCTTCAATGGTCATCGCAAGCACATCGGCAATGCTCTTACCTTTGAATTTAATCTCCAGCGTTTCGCGATTATAGCGCGCGCCATTACAGGTGTCGCAGGTGACATAAATATCCGGCAGGAAGTGCATCTCAATCTTTATGACGCCGCCGCCCTGACAAGCCTCACAGCGCCCACCTTTGACGTTGAATGAGAAGCGCCCGGGCTTATATCCCCGTGTTTGAGCTTCGGGAAGACCCGCAAACCAATCGCGTATTGGCGTAAAGGCGCCTGTATAAGTGGCTGGGTTAGATCGCGGCGTACGCCCTATCGGGCTTTGGTCAATATCGATGACTTTATCGAGCCGTTCAAAACCCTTCGCGTCTTCATGCGGCATAGGCCGAGTCGAGCTATTATTGAGCTTGCGCGCTGCTACCTTATAAAGCGTTTCAATCGTTAGTGTAGATTTACCGCCACCGGACACACCCGTGACACAGGTCATTAAACCAATCGGAAATTCGGCGGTTACATTTTTAAGATTATTGCCCGTCGCGCCTTT
>JAHDGM010000035.1 GCA_020627655.1 Hellea sp. | reverse complement strand
AAAGTACGGTGAAAATCAATCTGCGGGCCGGGATCGGCGACGCTGATGATAAATGGGGACTTGAAGCTTGGGCGACCAACATCACAAATGAAGTGACACGCGGAGTTACCTTTAATACTGTGCTGCGGACAGGTTCGCGCTCTACATTCGTACAAGAGCCGCGTATGTATGGGGTGACGCTGCGCCGTAACTTCTAGCGCATAGCAAAACACATTCTTTCAGCCCCGCGCTTCGCGGGGCTTTTTATTTGGGTTTTTTGTGCATCAGTGCAGCCCGCTCGCACAGGGCGACCAAAACATCATCCTGATTATAAGCCCGGTGAATAAAGGTAACGATCCCTTGGGTCGGGCGCGATTTGCTTTCCCGAACGGCTTTGACTTCGGTTTCAACATGCACCGTATCCCCGTGAAAGAGAGGATGCGGGAATTTGACTTCGCTCATACCCAGATTGCCGACCGTTGTTCCAATGGTAGTGTCATTTACGGATATACCAATCATAAGACCCAGTGTGAACAGACTGTTGACCAAGGGTTTTCCAAATTCGGTTTTAGAGGCAAAGTCAAAATCAATATGCAAAGGCTGCGGGTTTAGGGTCATATTGGAAAAGAGCATGTTGTCGCTCTCGGTTACTGTGCGCCGCAATTCATGCTTAAACACATGCCCAACTTCAAATTCGTCGAAATATAATCCAGCCATGACGCTCTCCGTTTTATAGGGCGTGATAGCCTATTGCTAAGCGGCGATGCAAGCCTCAGCCCGCGGCAGCTTTCGAGCACGTTTATCAGCCACAAATTTCAATTTAGGTGACTGGCCCTTGGGATATGTAACCGTTACCAGAACAGCCTGTGATAAGACTTCGCCGTCAGTCACTGCAGTCTTGCGTCCGGCATCATAGATCACAGACTTAGCGGCACTGTCCACATTCAGGCAGGCATAGGCCGCGCCCGGCAATTGCGCGTTATCGCCAAATCGCGTGCTGTTTATGGCGCCTTTTTCAAATACACGGATTTCAAAGGAACCGATTGCGTTTTTACTGGTTATGGCGAATGGACCATCACTGGTCACCATATAGGTGCTCATGCCGTCTGATTGCTGCATATCCACGGCGGCAACGATGGTAGACATTTGGAAATCAAAAGCACCAAATTTATGAGCAGCAGCCGGCAAAGCAGCGATTTCAAGCGCAGCTATGGCCATTATGATATACCTTTTTTTCACTTTGCCCCGTTTCTTGTCCATAAAGAGAGGGTTTCAAGAAACGGGCCAGAATGACAGCAAAGCTGGTCTTTCTTATAATTTGCGGATATAGGCCCGCCCATGACTATGAATAGCAAAGCACTTTTGTTGTTTTCCGGCGGGCAAGATTCCGCGACCTGTCTGGCCTGGGCGCTTGATAAATACGATTATGTAGAAACGGTCGGGTATGATTACGGGCAGCGTCATGATGTTGAGATGCAGTGCCGTTTAAATGTCCGGGCCGCGATGGCAGGAGCGTATCCTCAATGGGCCGATAAATTGGGGCCGGATCATGTGGTTGATCTCAAAGGACTTGGCGATATCAGCGAGACGTCTTTGACGCGAGAGACTGAAATCGAAATGGGAACTTCTAGTCTGCCTAACACTTTTGTCCCCGGCCGGAATTTGATATTTCTCAATTACGCAGCGGCGCTGGGTTATCGGCGCGGTATAACCACTTTAATCGGGGGAATGTGTGAGGCGGATTTTTCCGGCTATCCCGATTGCCGCCAAGATACGCTGGATGCTGTCATGAACTCGATTTCGTTGGGAATGGACAAAGCCTACAGGCTTGAAACACCTTTGATGCATATCAGTAAGGCCGCCGCCTGGTCCATGGCTGAGGAGCTTGGCGGGCAAACACTTGTCGATATCATAATAGAAGAAAGCCATACTTGTTATCTGGGCGAACGGGGAGAGCGTCATGATTGGGGCTATGGTTGCGCCGCCTGTCCGGCTTGCGAATTGCGGGCTAAAGGCTGGGCTAAATTTAAGTCAGGTGAAGCGTGACATATTCCGTCAAAGAGATGTACCTCACCGTGCAAGGTGAGGGGGCGCAAACAGGTCTCCCGGCTGTATTTCTGCGCTTTGCAGGCTGTAACCTTTGGAGCGGCCTTGAGCGCGATCGGGCCAAAGCCGTGTGCAAGTTCTGTGATACGGATTTCGTTGGAACGGACGGGCTGGGGGGCGGAAAATTTAAAACTCCCGCTGCATTGGCGCGCGCCGCGATTGGGTATTGGCCTGAAGGCGAAATGAAAGGTCAGCCCTGGGTTGTTTGCACAGGCGGCGAGCCTCTCTTGCAGCTGGATGATGCACTGATCAAAGCCTTGCATGAGGCGGGGTTTAAAATTGCCGTTGAGTCCAATGGCACAGTTAAGGCCCCTGACGGAATAGACTGGCTTTGTATCAGCCCCAAAGCCGATGCGGCGCTTGTCCAGACCACGGGTGATGAGCTGAAACTGGTTTATCCGCAAGCTGAGAATAAACCCGAAGATTTTGCTCATTTGGAGTTTCGTAATTTCTCATTGCAGCCCCTTGATGACGAGAACCAATCCCGGCACATGCAGGCCGCATTTGATTACTGTATCGCGCACCCCCAGTGGCGGCTATCCGTACAAACCCATAAATGGCTCGGCGTGCCTTAAGCCTTGACCTGATTTAACCCCCTGTTAACCATAAATCCTGCAAGATTCGCTTAGTCGCAAACCGCGACATCACGGAGGACAGCATCATCAGGGGAGTTCATGCGCAATAATCATGTCACGCCGGCCTTTCGGCCACCATGTCGAACAATGGATAGAGTGAAAGGAGGGGTGATGCGCAAATGGCGATTGATGTGCCGAAAATCTGAAAACCGCATTGCCCGACGTCACTGGGGCATGATCGCGAGATAACCTTTTATTAGCCATAATTCAGGCACAATTAATTGTAGATATGCCCCAATCAAAGGGGGAGACTATGAAAAAGCGCCATAAATTAGGCTGGGTTTTATCTATATCCATATTGGGTATTTATCTCGGCAATGCGTCCTGGTTGGCAGGAGTTCCTGATGGCGAAGTGACATTGCTGGCCCATAGAGGTGTTCATCAAACCTATCACCGCAAAAATCTGGACAATGAAACCTGCACAGCCGAGCGGATTGATCCACCTACCCATAACTTACTCGAAAATACTTTTGACAGTATGAGAGCCGCAATCAGTTACGGAGCCGATATCATTGAGCTAGATATTCACCCTACGACGGATGGTGAGTTTGTGGTTTTTCATGATTGGACGGTTGACTGCCGAACAGAAGGTACAGGACGTACCCGAGACCACAGTCTTGCGGAGTTAAAGGCTCTGGATATTGGCTATGGTTATACGTCTGATAATGGGAAAACCTATCCATTTCGGGGGCAATTTGTAGGACAAATGCCAACCTTATCAGAAGTATTGACCGAATTCCCTGACACTGCCTTCATGATAAACCTAAAGAGCAGTTCTAAAAACGATGCCAAAGCGCTCCTCGAATATATGCCAGGCGATGAGTGGCGACGGATAAGTTTCATGGGGCATCATGCGCCTTTGAGCATTATAAAAGCAGACAACCCGGATATTCTATATGTCACACGCAAAGGAACAAAAGACTGTCTTAAAACTTATCTGATGATTGGTTGGAGTGGTTATGTGCCAAAGTCGTGCCACAATACGTATGTGACCGTGCCGGCAAATTTAAGGCATCTGGCTTGGGGGTGGCCGCACCGGTTTGAAAAACGTCTGAACGCGGTAGGCAGCCGGTCTCTGTTAAGGGGTGATCTAAGCGGCCCTTCTGCAGGCGGTATAGATTACGCGCAGGATTTGGAGCGTGTACCGGACGGTTATACAGGCATTATTTTTACCAATAAAATCGAAACTGTCGGGCCCAAGCTCAAGGTGGCCGAGCAGTAATCTAGATTATATTGGCTCAATAGATAATAATCACCTGAGGATTTTATCTAGGATTGGGGCAAGTTTATCCATAAACTTGTATGGTTTATCCGCGAACTCGTCATTTATGACACTTATTAGGAACGCAGGCGTCAAATAAAGTAACGGGATAGCGAAAACCACACTCATGGCTCTTATGAGAAATGAGTCCAGTTTAGTAAGAATTTCTGGCTCGCCAAACCAAGGGTGAAAATTATATCCTGGTGATGCGACGATTGTTACACGTATAAGAATTATCAAGGATATAAGGCTGAGCAAAAACATCATTATCCGGTGTTTAAGGCTCTTGGGAGTGAAAAATCCGTCTGAGTGTTTGTCTTCCATGTCTGAGGCCTACCACAAACATGTTAAAAAAAATATATTAAGCCGAGCGGCCGATCATCCGAATAAAACGTTCCTGCAAAGCAGGGTTGGTTTTAAATTCACCGGTGAACTGTGTCGTAATGGTTGAGACATCAGGATGATGGACACCGCGCGTGGTCATGCATTCATGTTTGGCATCAATCATAATGGCCGTGCCGCGGGGTTTAAGCCCATCATCAATAGCTTTGGCGATTTGAGCCGTCATGGTTTCCTGGGTCTGTAAGCGCTTGGCGAAGACTTCGACGACTTTGACAATTTTGGAAATACCGACGACTTTTTCAGTCGGCAGGTAAGCTACATAGGCCTTACCGATAAAGGGGGCGATGTGATGCTCGCAATGACTTTCAACATCGATTTCCCGCAGGATCACCATATCATCATAGCCGGAAACATCTTCAAAGACGCGGGACAGGATTTCTTCCGGGTCTTCATCATAGCCCTTAAACCATTCCTGATAGGCGTTCACGACCCGCTTTGGCGTGTCTTTCAGGCCTTCACGGTTAGGGTTGTCGCCCGCCCAGGCAATCAAAGTGCGCACGGCTTCCATAGCTTGTTCTTTGGACGGACGCGCCGCGCCGGGAACAGCTTTTAACACAGGTTTTTTTGGTGTCTCAGTACTCATGCGGCGGCTTATACCCTGAAACAGATTACAAATACCAGTATCAAATACGCTTATCGACTATTCACAATCGGGCGTTTGGGTCAGCAGGCCAAAACGATCAATCTCGTCCAGGGTCATATAATGCATATTCTCTGGCTCTGCTGCTTCCCGGGTGAAGACATAAAAGGCCGGATCCACGCCCATATCTTGCAGGAAACGCTCATGGAGAACTTGGCTATCATCCCGTCCCATATCTTTGGGGCTGATAAATTTACCTACGCTCCAGCTATGAACTCCGACTAGTGCGCCGCATTCCATGGTGCGCTCAGACCCCGCTATGAATAAATCCACAGCGCCCGACGCGATAACGCTATTCTTCATTAAGTGGGTTTTAAGTCCGCGCTCTCGGATAAGACGGGCAATCCGCAGATTGTTATGGCTGTCCTTGGTGCCCGGCATACGGTGCAATACCAGCGTATCCACTTGCGGATTATCATCCAGAAAGGCTTTTACATGCATGTAAGAGTTCGAATATGTCGTCCCGTAACCATAGGCCGCATTATCCCTGACTTTGAACCGGATTGACCCGTCACCGGCCTGACGCGCCTTGTAAATAGCCATCGCTGCGACAATGGCCATAAGAACAAAAGCCAGCCTGGTCTTATTTTGCATGGACAAATTCATGGCAATCCTCATAAGAGGCCAATATTTACAGACAAGTTAAATCTGCACAAATAGAGCTATGGAACTGAAACTTTATAATTCACTGACCCGTCAAAAAGAGGTCTTTAAACCGCAAGACCCAAAACGTGTGACCATGTATAATTGTGGTCCGACGGTTTATTCCTACGCTCATATCGGAAACGCACGCGCCGCCGTTGTGGCGGACGTTTTGTTTCGGGTGCTTCGGCATATCTATGGCGAGGAAAATGTCGTCTACGCCCGCAATATTACGGATGTGGATGACAAAATCATCGCCGCTGCCAAAGAACAAGGCGTGGATATTTCAGTCATCACGGAAAAGTATGCGCGTATTTACAATGATGACCTTGCCGCGCTGAACTGTCTCCTGCCAACAGTGCAGCCCAAGGCAACGGATAATATCGGCGGCATGATTTCGATTATTGAAAAATTGATCGAAGATGGCTTTGCCTATCAGAGCGATGGGCATGTGTTCTTTGATGTGTCCAAATATGATGATTACGGCAAACTGTCCGGCAATACGCTGGACGCCTTGAAAAAAGGTGACCGGGTCGGCGAGGGTGAGGTTGCGCGCAAGAAAAACTCAGCGGATTTTGTGCTCTGGAAGCCGGAACTTGATGGTGTGGGTTGGGACGCTCCCTTCGGGTTTGGCCGACCGGGCTGGCATATTGAATGCTCGGCCATGGCCAAGGAAACTCTGGGCGAAACCATCGACATTCACTGCGGCGGCATTGATCTGAAATTCCCGCACCATGAAAATGAAATCGCCCAGAGCGAATGCGCCCATGGCAAAACCATGGCCAATTACTGGGTCCATAATGAATTTCTCAATATGGGCAGCGAGAAAATGAGCAAGTCGCTCGGCAATATTAAATTAATCTCTGATCTCGTTAAAGATTGGGACGGTGAGGTTATCCGCTTGGCTCTACTTAAGGCCCATTACCGGAGTGAACTGATCTGGACAGAGGAGTTACTCAAAGAAAGCAAGGCCCAATTGGATGGTTGGTATAGGCTTTTAATTGATATTTGTGAATTAAGAACGGGTATGGGCCAGACTCGTACTAACTTTGATGAAACTCTAGTTTCAGAAAAGTTCCTTGGTGCAGTATTAAATGATTTGGCGACGCCCGCAGCCATTTCTGCTTTCAGTGGATTCTTTAAGAATGATGGTTTCCAAGGGGATATTTTAAAATTAAGTGAGAAGGTATCTATTTTTGAACGTGGTGACATGCCTAATGGAGAGCTTATAGCTATTGAAATAGAACACATATTCCTTTCTAGTGAATATGGAGCAATATCATCGAAGTTATTTAGTACAAAAGAAAAAGCGGCTGAATTTTTGTCGTTTTTGGAACAGAGTTACCTAAATTCTGCAAACCTCCTCGGCCTTCTCCAAAAAGATCCGGAAGAGTGGTTCAAGGGTAACACATCCGAAGACGAAGAAGCGGAAATCGACCGCCTTGTGGCAGAACGCGATGCGGAAAAAGACAAAGCTATCGCCGCCAAAAAATCCGGTGACAAAGCCGCTATGGGACAGCACTTTTCCCGCGCTGATGAAATCCGCGATGACCTGAAAGCCAAAGGCATTATCCTTGAAGACAATCCAGATGGCCATACCACCTGGCGCCGGGAGTAATTGAGGTCCCGGCTCGCGCCTATCGGCTTGGCCGGGATGACAATTTTATTGTACTAATACACCTGTCATCCCGCACTTGATGCGGGACCTCAAGTCAATTTGATTATAAATATATGCCCAAAGAATATTATGTTTATATTCTCGCCAGCCGTCCAAATGGGGCCATATATATTGGCGTAACCAATGACCTCGATCGCCGGGTTTGGGAACATAAAGAAGGCATAGCTTCCAAACACACCCAAAAATATAAAATAGATAAATTGGTTTATTTCGAATGTTTTGATCAGATTGACGACGCTATTGCCCGTGAGAAAAGTTAAAACGCTGGCGGCGCAAATGGAAAGATCAATTGATTGAAGAAGATAATCCTGATTGGTTTGATTTATCCCTAACGTGATTGAGGTCCCGGATTAAATCCGGGATGACAGCCGTTTCCAATTCAAAAATATTGTCATCCCGCACTTGATGCGGGACCTCTATTTCCCCGGCGTGACGGCTTCGCGAAATATTGTGGTCAGGATATAAAACCCGGCGAGGATGACCCCGCGCACTGTACCGGAAATTTTAGACTTACCGATACGGCGGCGATAGTCGACCGGGACTTCAGCGCAGCGTAGTTTTTGCTTAAGCGCGCGGGCCTGCATCTCGACGGTCCAGCCAAAGGTCGGCGCTTCCATATCAAGCTGCGTCAGGGCGGTTTTGCGAATGGCGCGAAATGGCCCAAGATCGGTAAACCTGCTGCCCCAAAACAGCCGCATTAATTGGCAGGCCAGGGCATTACCAAATCTTTGCTGCGGGGTGAGGGAGCCTTTTTCGCGTTGACCGCGCACGCGCGATCCGATGACCAGGTCGGCTTCACCAGCCAGTATTGGCGCGACAAGTTCAGTCATTTGCGCTGGGTAATCTGATGCGTCTCCGTCCAGAAAGACAATAATATCGCAGTCTCCTGCCTGCGCGATCCCGGCGAGGCAGGCCCGTCCATAACCGGGCTCTGGCACGCTAACCACTTGGGCACCGTGTTTGCGGGCAATCTCTGCTGTCTTATCCGTAGAGCCATTATCTGCAACGATTACGGCGCTGACAAGTTCCGGGATTTCCATGAGGACTTTGCCGAGCGCCTCTTGCTCATTGCGAGCGGGAATGACGACTTTGATAACAGCCTCGGTCATGATGTTTTCGCCCGGTTGATGAGTTCGGTCGCTAACACCAACAGCGGGAGCCCGAATTGCAAGGGGATTAACTGGTTTTGATAGACGTTATAAATACCTTGTTCCCCCAAAGCGAAGCGCAAGTAATAAAGCGGAACTAACGCGCATAACAAAGCCGCGCCGTAAAGGGGCATAAACGGCAGGAACGGAATGAACCAGATGGCATACCAGGGAAAGCCTGTGGGGGAGAGAAAGAGAAGAGCCAGCGCAATCAAGAGCAGGTGATAAGGCTCATCATCAATGTTATTCGGGCCGGATTTAAATCCCTGAAATAGGGCAAAAACTGCAAGCAAAGCCGCAACCAGTATTCGGGCGACACTACCGGGATTGTCTGTGACAATTCCCGCAAGTTTTTCCAGATAAGGAAAAATAAAACTGCTACGTTTCCAGGATGATGCGTAGGCTTTCAGGCCGCTTTGATCGCCAAGGGCTTCAATCATAGGAAAAAAAGCCAGCGCGCTCAGGCCCGCAATAAGTAGAGCTGCGCTGATATAAATACGGGGTTTTTGACGCCAGTTTCTGAATAAAGCCGGCGCGAGGAGGAGCGGCCACAATTTTATAGCTGCTGCTCCGGCGAGGCTTATACCTGCTATGAATGGACGCCTCTGTATAAACAGTAATGCCGCGATGAAAAATGGCGGCAATAAAATATCCATATGCATGGCATTAAATCCTGAAAATATCAGAAGCGGGCAAAAGGCATATAGTAGAGCCCAGTCTCTGGATTTTCCATAAAGGGGCAAAGTCCGTACAAGCAGTAACAAGGTCAGGACTTCGAATATGAGATAGGCTATTCTGAGCGCGTCAAGATTAAGAGGTTTGATTAACGCCGCTAGTCCAAATGCGGCCTGCGCGCCCGGAGGGTATATGGTTGAGAGGTCTGGATTATTTATTTTGTGAAGAAACCTGTCATGATCATCGGACACGGCGCGCAAAACTGCATGCTCCGGATTATAAGGGTTGGTTAAAATCTGATTGGGGCTGTACTCAAATGGGTTTTGACCCTGCGACACCATATATCCATCCCAGAGATATCGGTTCCAATCATCTTCATAAATAGGCGTCGAGCCAAAAAACAGGGCTCGATATAAAAGCCCCAACCCTAACAGGCCCCAAAATAGATTAGGAGGCAGCATTCCTGAAGCGGATATTTTTTTAAGAATGGGAATGAAACCCATCCAGATAAAACCCGCTATCATCAGAATAGCTGTGAATAATAAATAAGGATGATCAACCGTTGTCGTTCCCGGCCGAAAGTCAAATGCCAGGCTCCGAATGCATAAAAGGGCCGCGCCGATAAGCGCCGCCCCGCATATAAGCCAGGTGCCAGGTGATATAGATTTAGTTGACAGGTAGGTTACCGCTGATCAGCATGCATGTACCATTGTCCTGCGGGCGTGTATTGGGCGGACAATTATCAGGCTTGCCAATGGCAAGGCCGTTATTGGATTTTTCTTTATACTGATTGCCGGATCCATAAGTGCCTTCCTTCTTCATCATGGCGTCTTCTTTTTTCATCATACCGTGCTCTTTGGCCATTTTGGCTTCTTCGGCATCCATTAGCTCTTGTTTGGCCTTTTCCATTTCCCGCATTTTTTTCTCTTTTTTGGCTCTTTTCTTAGCTTCTTTTTTTGCCTTTTTCCTGGCTATTTCTTCAGCTGATTTTTGGGAAGTAGTTGTGTTTGTATCGCCATATGAATTGCCGCTGCCATAGGTTTGGGCGGTAGCGGGTAAAGCTGTAGTGAATAAAATTGCTGCTGATAGAGCTAGAAGTGTTTTGATTTTCATTGTGGTGTCTCCTCATGTTGCGATGAGATATGTGTAGATCGAATTTTTACAGGTTAAATGCACAATCAACTCACACCTCCACACAGTTTCGTGAGCTATGCTGAATTTGCATGGCGACCAGTCATCACTTTTTCGTGCTTTGCGGTTGCGGGCGGGCGAGGGCGCGCGTAAAGAGTCTGGACTGAAAATATGAGTCTTCGCCATGGCCAAAAAACATTCACCGATAATTGAGAGTAAATCCCAGATGATTGAGCGTCTGGCGGGCGGCTCAAAACCCAAAGATCAATGGCGTATCGGGACGGAACACGAAAAGATTGGATTCTGCCTCAAGGAAAATACCCCTATTCCCTATACGGGCGGTATTCAGACCATTCTGGAAAAACTGCAACGTTTTGACTGGGCTCCGGTTTATGAAGGAGACAATGTTATTGCCTTAAAGCGGGATAATGCTTCTGTTTCTCTGGAACCGGGCGGGCAATTGGAATTATCGGGCGCGCCTTTGGAACATGTGCATCAGACATGCGGTGAAGTGAACCGCCATTTGCGTGAAGTAAAAGAAGTCGCTGATGAAATTGGCGCTGGGTTTTTATCTTTGGGGTTCAGACCGGTAACCCGTCTTGAAGACGTTCCGGTGATGCCCAAGGGGCGTTACGGAATTATGCGCTCTTATATGCCCAAAGTCGGCAGTCATGGTCTGGAAATGATGTTCCGCACCTGCACAGTTCAGACAAATCTGGATTTTGGCAGTGAGGCGGATATGGTGAAAAAGTTCCGCGTGAGCCTCGCGCTCCAACCCATTGCAACGGCTTTATTTGCCAACTCCCCTTTCATGCATGGCGAGCTGAACGGCTATAAATCCTACCGCTCGCGTATTTGGCTCGACACGGATGCGGACAGGACTGGCATGTTACCTTTTGTATTTGATGAGGGTTTTGGCTTTGAGCAATATGTGGACTATGCGCTCGATGTTCCTATGTATTTTGTCTATCGAAATGGAGAATATCTGGATGCTTCCGGTAAATCCTTCCGCGACTTTCTAAACGGCACGCTGGATGTTGTTCCGGGTGAGAAGCCATCCATTAGTGATTTTGACGACCACCTTTCGACAATATTTCCTGAAGTGCGCCTGAAAACATTTCTTGAAATGCGCGGCGCTGATACAGGGCCCTGGAATGAACTGTGTGCACTTCCGGCTTTTTGGGTTGGGCTTCTCTATGATGAAGCAGCGCTTGAAACGGCGTGGCAGCTTGTCAAAGACTGGACTAATGAGGAGCGGGAACAGCTTCGCCGTGATGTTCCCAAATACGGGCTTCAGACTCCGTTTCGGGATATCACAATCCAGAAACTGGCACAGGCCGTTTTGGCCATATCACGAGAGGGTCTAAAGGCTCGCGGCTATTTAAATGCTCACGGAGAGAATGAGACTGTCTTCTTACAGGAACTGGACCAATTTGTTCGCATGGGCAAAAGCAATGCTGATATTCTGATCGACAAGTTTAACGGTGAGTGGGGCGGTGATATTATGCGGGTCTATGAAGACTGTATATATTGATAATAAAAGGAGGCGATTTTGGTGATCAGAAAAATTATCATAAGGGCGGCCTTGCCTTTGGTTTTACTTATAGCCGGAGCAGCAAAGGCGCATTGTCAATCAGTCACAACGGCTTCAGGTGAATGGGTTCTAAAAACATCCATCGTGATCGAGGATGAAGTTACAACGCAAACAGATATTTTATGTTCTGAGAATCAAGAAAGCGTAGTTGTTAGGGACTACATGAATACTATGCTAAAAGAGTATGATTGTAGTGTCGAAGATATTGAAATGTCCGGTGATTTATATGAAGCGGATATTGCATGTCGTGGGGCGCTAATGACGGGCGGTGGAGAAAGTTCGATGATCGTCACCAAACGAGCCTTTTCAATGTCGCTGAAGCTTGAAGTGGTCGAAGACAAGGAAATAACTATGACACAGATTGCTTACCGAAGGGGTATTTGTCCCTCATAACAGTGATGATGTGTAGACACTGTCTTTGGCGGTTTTTACAAATATAATACACATAATCAGAAAGCCGACCGGAATACCCGTGCCCATCATGAGAGGCCGGGTGAGAAGTGGTGCAAACCATAGAAGTAATAAGAGTAAGACCTCCCACGGCCTGAATCCGGATTTAAGTCCACGATATACCAGAAAGGCGATGGCCGGGCCAACAACGACCATGTCATAATCCAGCATATAAGGGGTGAACATCAGTGAGCCTAAAATTAATAAAGCCGCTCTGTCTTCATGGGCAACAGGCTTGCGAAAAGCGAGAAAAATTGTGGCCGTGATGAACAGGGCAATCAGTCCATGAACGGCATAAGCGACGGTCACATTTCCGGTCCAGTTCATGATCGCAGAGAATGCAGATTGAATTTTGTGCCAGCCGGTTGAGCCGTCTTCCAGAATAATGTCTCGGGTCAGGGTCATGCTTTCCATAAAGGCAGGCCAGATATCCATGCCAAATGTTACTGTTGCCAAGGCGCTCATGATCAACACCGTTATACCGGCGCTGAAAAATGTCTTGTAATAACCGCCGGCTAACAGGGCTAAGGGGATGAGAAACCCGAATTGCGGTTTATAGGCCATGAGGCCGATGAGAATCCCGGCCAGTATGGGTTTTTTGTTCAGGTAAAACATGGACAAACCAAACAGCATGGCTGTGAGGAAAGCATTTTGACCATGCCCCATATTGACGAAGACTGCCGGGAAACCAAGGGTCGGTAACAGCCACCCCGGTCTTTCGGCCATAATTTTTTTGATACTGTAAGTAAAACCAGCAAGCGTGCTGAGCTGCCATAAAATAAGCGCCCAGAGATAAGGCAGAAATGCAAACACGCTGGCGATAAATAAAAAGAAGGGAGGGTAGTGCCATGCGTAATAAGCATCCAGACGACTGCCAAAAATATCTTTCATAGCCTGAGCATGTTGACCCCAATCCCATACATCTGCGGCGCGTCCTTCATGAATCATGGAGCCAGCTGTATAGACATTGGAAAAGTCAGTGCCTATGGGCTGGCCGTCAGCCATGATCAAGGCGTCCGTGCGCGAAAACATATAAATCAGCCCGGCGATGGTAACGATCAAGGTGATGATCGAATACACCTTACGGCGTTCAGCGTTTAAGAAACTGCCAGAGCGAAGTTGCGACATGTCCATAGGCGAAACCTTTGTTCATGCCACCATTGGGGTTTTGGAGTTAAAATTCCCTAAAATGTTCCACTCAGTGTAAGCCGGAAAAACAAGTCAAATTCCCGTGACTGATCTTCTCTCAGGCTCACAATCCCGCTTTCACGGCTGTCAACATAGCGTATACGTTCAAAATCATCACTGGCGTCAAATAAATTGCGTAGAGATGCATTGACCTTCATGCCCAATATATCTTTGTGTTCAACGAAGACATGCGCCCACGGGCCGTTAAATGTGAACTGATTAAATGTATTAAGTCTGTAGACAGGCGCGCCGAGCTGCTGATCAGTATAAAATCCCCAGGCTAGCTCTGAGTTTGGAATGTCATGCCTGAACTGAACACTCCAGAAACTTTTCAGATCCCCGTTGAGACGCCGCGAAAACCCTTGCAGAGGATCATCAACCGATGAATCCCGTAAATGCAGCTGTGTATTCAGCTCCATACCTTTGAGGCCTATACCATCACCTTTGATCGTGGAATTAAGGTCCATGCCGTAACGATGCGCGTCATCAATATTTCCGACTGCGTCTCCGGCTATGTTTCCAGCGAGGTCACGTAGAGGGATCCGGTCCACAAGGTCAGTGATTTTTGCACCGTAAAAACGAGCCTTAAATGAATGACCACCTTTAAACTGTTTGTCGAATTCCACTTCACCGAGCCAGGACTGGCTTGGGACAAGATTAGTGTTCCCTGTGGTGTTAAGATTATCTTCGAGACTAACCGAGTCGATAAAATCAAAGAAATTAAGTTGTCCGACTTCACGCTCGATCTTAGTGCGGATGGAAAACCGTTTACTGGGCTTATATGTGGTTGAAATAAATCCCTTTGGGCGAATAAAATCGCGCGTACGAGGCCCTTGAGACAGTTCAGAATATTCACCGCCTACAGAAAGCTGTAAATCCCATTTGGGGGATAAAGTCCGTGTGTGGGTCAGCGTCGCTTCGGAGCGCAATTCTTCCACTTTGGAGGCATTTGGAAACTGACCATCGTTCAAGAAATCAAAAAATGTAGCCCCGATATCAAGAAAATTATAAGCGCCTTCGACGGCCACTTGCCAATCTCTGCCTTCGGATGGGGACCAGGAATATTCAGACCGGGCAATAGCTTCTGCTTCATCGGCAACCTGATGATATTCGGTGTGGTTTTCAATATCCGCATTGAGGACAAAATGCTTGGACCGCGCATAGGTTTCTGAACGTTCAAAGCGATAATAGCCGATCATTTTAAGTTTGCCGTCCCAGAAGGGAAATTCATAATCGCCATCAATTTTGGCATTCCACTCATCTTCGGCAAAAGTGAAAAGGTCCTCACCCGTAATGTCTGATGACGCTTGAGGGTTGATGATCGAGGTTTGATGACGGTTAAAGTTAAATTGATTAAATTCAAAATTCAAATTGCCGATATGGTCCTCACTGGGCTTCCATGTCAGATTGGCAGAAGCGCCGGGGTTATCTCCATTATATGTGGAAAACTCATCCAGGACGCGCAAGAGGTTGCCGTCACCATCAAATTGATTTTCCGGGCCCCAATGCCCGTTTCTGAAAGAATTGTTTTTTAGTTCAGCAGAATAGCTGATTTCGCCTTTTTCACCGGAGACGGTTACTTTTGCGGGAAATAGGTTTGGTTTTAATCCTGTTCGCCATTCAGGCCTCCATTCCCATGTGCCTGTAATGCCGGTGTTTTTGCTGATAACATTGGCGACCTGACCGGAAAGGCCTGTTATATCCAGTGACGCCCCGTCCACAATTTCGATGCGTATAACATTTGAAGCATTGATCCGTCCGATCTGTGAAAAAGCGTCATTGCCTTTTCCGGTAATCTGTTGGCCATTGACCAGAACATTTGCGCCGCCCTGACCAAGCCCTCTATCCGTATTACCGCCTTGGAGTTGAAACCCTGGAATACGTTGCAGCATATCCAAAGCTGTTTGCGGGGCGTATTGCGTAAAATAGTCCGGACTAAACGTTCGTTTTCCATCAGCACTGGTTTGAGCCATGCCTTGCGGGGCTGTCATTAGGGTGAGCGGTACCATTGCCGCTAAAAGCGACTTCTTGAATTGAGCAGTCATGTTAGTGTCTCGTTTCGAGTTTATGTTATTGTGGGTTAGAAAGTATCGGATATATTTAAGACGAGGTAGGGCCCATCATATTCATAGCGGGCATTTTCAATACGGCTGATCCCTGCCAAATCTCTGCGGCCCGTGAAAATGATACGGTCAGCTTGATTATGGGTTTCAAAAACAGAGCCAAGCTCGGCTTGAACTTTCATGCCTAAGACGTCTTTATGTTCGATGTAAATTTCGCTCCAGCCGGGACGTTGGTCAAATCTGGTAATAGCAAATGGGCTGTAATTTGACGCATTTTCGAAAGTTCCAAAGAAGAAGCCCCAGGCCCAGTCCGACTTGGGAATATCGTGACGGAGGCTGATATTCCATTCTGAATTTTGCATCCCGCTAAATTGTCTTGTGTTGAGGGTAATAGGATCGGTGACGGAGGACATGTGCCAGGCCACATTTGTTTTAAGTTCCACACCGTCCAGCCCCCAAGGGTCGCCTTTTAATGTTGTGTTGAAATGTACACCGCCGGCTTCGCCTGATCCGATATTGCCAACAGCAGAGCCATCCTCACCGAAAGGTATTTGATCTACGATGTCAGTGAAGAGTCTGCCATGAGCTTGGATTTCCAGAGAATGCCCATCCTTTAAAGTCTTGTTAATCGCGACTTCACCGAACCAGTTCTGGCTGGGTACCAGGTTAAGGTTTGTGTCTCTGTCTCCGATTTCGTCTTGCAGTGACACTGATGAACTAAAGTCAAAGAAGTTAAGCTGTCCGACTTGCCGCTCAACCTTGGCTGTTACGTTAAAGGTTTCATCTTTGGTATAGGTCGCCGATAGTGAGCCTTTTGGCCGCGTAAACTTACGCGTGGTGCCGCCAGCCGTGAGTTCTGAATATTCAGCGCCTAAAGAGGCCTGTAAGGACCATTTGTCATTCAGCTTACGGGTATGGGTGATGAAACCTTCAGCGCGTTTTTCGTCAATTTCGAGCATGTTCAGACCGCCAGAGTTAGCAGGCGTGAGAATGTCTGAAAATTGATTTTCAATATCCAAGAAATTGTAGGCGCCCTCTAGAGAGATTTGCCAGTCACGCCCCTCTTTGGGTGACCAGCTATACTCAGTTTTTGCAATGGCTTCGCCTTCATCAGCAGTTTGTTTAAATTCGGTCTGTTCAATCAGGCCAAAACCCGGACCATAATCAAAAAAGCGGGCCAGGGTGGGGGAGTGTTCTGCCCGGTAATATCCAATCAGTTTTAGTTTGCCGTCCATAAATGGAAACTCGTAATCGCCATCGATTTTAGCATTCCACTCATCCTCACCGAAATTAAACCGTTCAGCACCGTTTTCACCAATATTATCCAACGGAAAATCTGCCGGATTATCACGAATAACATCAATAGCGCTTTTTGAAATTGTGCTGTTTCTGTTAAAGTTGAAAAGATTATATTCCAGGTTCAGATTGCCGATGCGGTCTTCTGTTGGTTTCCAGGTCAAATTGACTGTGCCACCGGGTGAATCAACATTATAGCGGCCAGCAAACTGACGTAACTCATATAGGCTGCCATCTGCATTACGCCGCGATTCCGGGCCATAATCGCCATTACGCCGGGCCCGATTGCGAAGCTCAGCGGCATAAGTTACGTTGCCGGTTTCGCCGGAAACTTTCACAGACCCGCGCAATAGATTGGGTTGTTGCCGCTGTCGCCATTCGGGAATCCACTCCCAGGATCCTGAAACACCTTTTTGAGTTTCCGAAATGACATTGACGACCTGACCGGCAAGGCCGGGAATATCGAGCGTTGTGCCATCGATAATTTCCAGTCTGACTACATCGGTTGCGGGGATGCGGTCGACCTGTCCAAAAGGGTCGCCGCCTTTACCGACGATCTGTTGGCCATTGACCAATATATTGGCGCCGCCCTGGCCAAGGCCCCGTGCATTATTACCGCCGCGGAGCTGAAACCCCGGTAAGCGTCTGATCATATCAAAGGCGGTTTGAGGGGCGAAGCTTTCAAAATAAGCGGCTTCATAAACACGTTTGCCATCCTCGCTTGTTTGCGCCTGAATAGGCACGGCAGTCAAAAGGGTGAGGGGCATCATTGCCGCTAAAAGCGACTTTTTAAGTTGAGCAGTCATGTTGTCATTTCTATTTTTATATTTTTGAAATTGGGTTTAGTAATCGTGGTCCGTGATTGTCAGGCGTGTCGGTGTGATCTCAACCTTCATGTAATCGCTTTTCCGGATGTTGTGGTTTTTATTCACCTTACAGTAATTGTCCTCCATATGATGCTGTATTTTTTTGCCATCAACATAAACCAGGCCGTCTTTGAAGAGAATTTTGGCACTTGTGGCATCGTCATCTATTAAATTGTCAGACTTTAACTGGTTCAGCATGCTTGTTTTGTAGCTATCCGTATTACGTGCGGTTTCTTCCCGTTCAATCCGTTCGGCATGGCGCTGGGCTTTTTCAGCATCACGCTGAACGCTTTCCAGGTCACGCTGGGCCTGCTCTCCAGCTCGCACAGCTTTTTCTGCATTGCGGTGCATTCTTTCAGCTTCGCGCTCGGCGTCCCGCAAAGCCTGCTCTGCTGCATGCTTGGCCTCATGCCTAGCTTGGCTCATTGCGCGTTCTGCACTTCTGCGGGCCTGTTCTGCGCCGCGCTCAGCCTGTTGGGCGCTGCGCTTGGCATCGCGTGCCGCCATTTTTGCAGCCCGTTCATATTCACGGCGGTGTTCCTTATTGTATTCGCGGCGGTATTCTTCATCATATTTTTTTGTAACTTGACTGACTTGGTTTTCAAATTGACGTGTAAGTTCATCGCGGCGCTGATTGGTTTTTAGAATAGTTTTCGCAAATTCCTTCTCGGCTTGCTTGAAGCTGTTTTTATACTGCTCGGGATTTTCTCCATACTTCTCTGCAGTTGTTTCAAATTTATCCAATGCAGTTTCAAATGTGTCCTCTAAAGCTTCCATACGCGTTTCAAAATCTTCGGCTAAGGCTTCCATTTCTAACTCGTGCTGATTTTCCGACCAATCCATATCCTCGATATGAACACCATTGATGTAAACGCCTGACTTAAGTTCATCTGAGCTGCCCGCCAGTTCCGGCATTGGCTCAGGCTGAGGCGCTGGTGCTGGGACCGTCTTGTTATGGGCTGTTTTAACATGAGTGCTGTGACTGACCTTGTTGCTCACAGTCCGGTTTATGGATTTGTTTGTTGATGTCGTCGAATCTGACTTATTGAGATAATCCTTGTCAAAATCCGGGTTTGGATGGCTTACTCGGCGCTTTTGTTTTTCTGCCCAATGTATTTTTTTGCTATAATCCGTTCCTGTGGGCGCGTTTTCCAAAGCGGCGATATAGTAATCCAGATCAACTCTATATTGGGCTGCGGCCTTTTCAAATTTAACATAGGAGTTGAAGTCTTCAGGCTTTGGCATGACAGGCGCTTCCGGCGTCATTGGGACTTTGGCTAAAATTTCCGGCTGTTTGTCAATGTCATACCAGCTGTTGCCGATTTTAAACCAGCGTTCGCCATTAGGGGTAACCTTAAGGGTAATATCGCGTCCATTGTGCTCGATGGTATCAAAGCTGTAATTGCCTTTCTCCGGCGACATGCCGTGGACAATTGTAACTGGTAATTCAGTCAGTTCATGGGCGTCAGCTTGCCCCATATTCGGATGTAGTGTTGTATATAGACCTGCAGCAACCATGAGCGCCGCCAACGAAGTTACAACATGTTCTGGGCGTCGACGGCTCGGCTCGACTTTCATCAAACGTTGAAGTCTGCGAAGCAGGGGTTTTTTGTCGGCCCTCATAGGTAATGCTGCAAGTGCAAAGTTAGGGGGCGTTAAGTGGAGCCTTAGATTTGCCAGCCCTTTGGCTAGCGATGTGGGGTCATTGGTATAGCGGACGGCAAAATCATCACAGGCCTGCTCCCGATCATCATCAATACATTTGGCGATATAGTGGATGGCCGGATGATAGAACAGAATGACTTTGATGGCTGTTTGTAACAGATTGATCAAATAGTCATGGCGGCGAATATGGGCAATCTCATGCAGTAAAATGGCCTCGATCTGCGCAGGCGGGAGGCCGGAAAAGAAACTGGCCGGGACAAGAACAACAGGTCGGAAGAAGCCGAGAGTCATCGGTCCGTCAACACGGTTTGAGATGTGCAGCGTCACTTTACGGAGTATGCCCGTGTTCAAGATCAGGGTGTGGAACCGGTGTTGCCATTCTGTTGGTGCCGGAGAAATCCCGCGCGTGCGCAGGCGGTGCGTCATCAACAGGGCAATAGCGTAACGAATAGATAAGAGCGTAAAGCCTAGACACCACAAAATACCTAATAGAGGTGTGTAATTAGCCAGACTTTGGATGCTTAGCCCGGCAGAAGCGCTACCCGTGCCTGCAAGTGTCGACATAGCTTCAGAAACTTCAATGGGGGCAACTTGCAAGGGGGCAAAAGAGATTAGGTTTTGCGCGGCTCCGCTACCTATATAAATCAAGAAGGTCGCTATAAAAGCTGTAAAACAGCCCAGAAGCGCCACAATTTCGGCGCCGCAGCGTAGCGCAGCTTGTTTGTCCTGCGTCATCGATCGGACAATAATGACAAACAGGGCTGCCAGAAGGCCTTGCCACAAGCTGTGTACGATCGCCCATCCCAGGCCGTTTAAGATTAGTGTTGTCGTTATGTCCATTTCTCTCTCCCCATGGACTGTGTGAGTCTTATTTCTGATCTATTTGATTCAGAAAGGCTCTAATTTCTCGAATTTCGTCTTCAGTTGGTTCGCCATTACCCAGCGCATGCATCACAAGGTCTGAAACCGAATTGCCAAAAGCTGTTTCGACAAAACGGTCAAACAGCCGGGTCTTGGTTTCTTCTTCGGATGCGGTAGTTCGGTATAGATAAGATTTGCCGGGACCGGGTTCACGGGCGAGCAGACCTTTATCCAGCAAGCGCTGAACCTGTTTCAGGGTTGTCGTGTAGCCGACATCTTTGGTGGCACTGATGCGGGCATGGATGTTTCGCACGGTGCAGGGTTCATCCTGCCACAAGACTTTTAGAATGGCGGTTTCAGCTTCGGAGGGTTTTCTTTTCTGTGTCATAGAAAACTGCATAAACGACAAATGTCGTATTGAAAAGTTACATTCTTGAAAGAATTGGTAAAAAGAGGGTGATTTTTGCGTACTCGGCTGGTTTTAGGCGTAGAAAAGACTTGAGTCTCCCGAATTAGCAGGGCAAGACATCGCCAAATTGATATTTAGGGGAGTTTGTGCATGTCTACGGACGTTACACCAGCAGGTAAGACCTTTATGGGCCATCCGCGTGGCCTTGTTGTTCTGTTTTTTACAGAGATGTGGGAACGTTTTTCCTACTATGGAATGCGGGGATTGTTGATAATTTATCTCACTCAGCATTTTCTATTTTCAGATGAGAAATCCAGTATCATTTACGGGGCCTATGGGGCGCTCGTATATGTAATGACGATTATAGGGGGGACTCTAGCAGATCGTTATCTCGGCGCTCGAAAGGCCGTGACGTTTGGAGCAATTCTTTTATGTCTGGGCCATTTCGGTATGGCCTTTGAGGGAAATGGTTCCAAAGAAGTGATGAATATCAACGGACAAGAGTACCAACTAACCTTGGATGGTCGAGGTTCCGGAAAAGATGTTAACCAAATTGTAGTGGCACCTGATGGGCAATCTTCAATAATATCTTTTAGTGAAGATTCTAAATCTATTCTGGTTGAAAATCCTGCAGCGGTAGGGTTGCCTGCTTCAATTAATCGGGCGGATAATCCAACCAAAATTATTACTGAAAAGAAGTACTTGAATATTCTGTACCTGTCACTTGCGTTAATTATTGCCGGTGTTGGTTATCTTAAGGCCAATATTTCAACTATCGTTGGGTCCCTTTACGGCGTTGGGGATGCTCGAAGAGATTCTGGTTTCACAATATTTTATATGGGTATCAATCTAGGTTCATTTCTGGCCTCGATTGCTTGTGGTTATTTGGGAATAAAATATGGATGGAAGTATGGATTTGGTCTTGCCGGAATCGGCATGGTTTTAGGGCTCATTACCTTTATAACGCTACAACCTTGGTTGGAGGGGAAGGCAGAGCCACCAAATCCTGAGAAACTTAAAGAAAAAGTTCTTGGCCCGATCAATGTTGAATTGGCCTGTTATCTGGTCGGTTTGATCATCATCGCAGTTGCAATGTTTTTCGTTATGAATCCTGATGGGTTCGGAAAAGTATTATTGCCTTTGGGTATAGGGATGTTCTTCCTCTTGGTGGGGTATGCATTTACTAAACTTCAAGGTAAAGAACGCCAAAAAATGTTTGCGGCTATTTATTTTGTTTTAGCGCAAATTCCATTTTGGGCTTTATTTGAACAAGCTGGATCATCTTTGAATCTCTTTACCGATCGCCTTGTGGATAGAACTATGATGGGATGGGAAGTTCCTGCTCCAGTATTCCAATCATTAAATGCGGGCTTCATATTTTTGTTCGCCCCTTTAATTGCATGGCTGTGGATTGCACTGGCAAAACGTAAAATGAATCCGTCTACACCAGTGAAATTTGCTATTGGTGTATTTCTGGCTGGACTAGGGTTTTTAGCTTTGGTTGCTGGGATGAAAGGTTCGGGGTCAACAGGTCTTACGGCTGTTTACTTTATTTTCCTGATTTACTGGATCCATACAATGGGGGAGCTTTTGGTTTCGCCAGTGGGACTATCGGCTGTAACAAAAATGGCCCCGGCGCAAGTTGTGGGTATGACTATGGGATCATGGTTCTTATATAGCGGTCTATCGAATTATCTGGCTGGTGTAATTGCAAGGACTACCGGAGCTGAGACACTTGGCGGACAGCTCACGGATGTGGCTGCGGCTAAAGCTGGTTACATAGATGTTTATACCAATGTAGCCTATGTTGCCATTGGAATAGCTGTGGTCATGTTATTGATTTCACCAATCATCAAAAAATGGATGAACAACGAAGATTAAATGGTCTTCGAATTCTAAGATAAAAGCCCGGCCGTTGAGCCGGGCTTTCTTTTTTGTGAAACATTGTTTTCACGCAGCGTTTCACACTTGTTTCATGCGTTACGCATAAAAAAGGCCCTCATAATTGAGGGCCCGATCTTGTTGTGAATGTAAGCTTGAACTAGCGGCGAGCGTTCATGGCCATGTTCAGAATGTCATCCATCATGCTGCCATCACCATCAGCATCAAGCATCTTGCCTAAGATGCCCATGCCTTGCTGGCGCTGCTGTTCGGCCACGCGCTGCTGCTTGGCTTGTCCGCCGCCCAGTAGCCCACCGAGTAGACCGCCAAGGCCACTTTGTTGCTGCTGCTGACCGCCGCCCATCATTTTGTTGATCGCCAGGCTGGCCAGTTGCTGCTGCATGCTCGGTTGACGAGTCTGTTGGGAGAGGCTGCCCATTGCCATGGTTGCGACCATCGGCAAAAGCTTTTTAAGCACATCTGCGCCAATGCCTGTTTTTTCAGCAGCGCGGCCGGCAACGGCGCGACTTACTTCTTTAGAACCGAACAAGTGGCCCAGAATAGCGTTTCCATCGGTGATGGTTTCAGGGCGGCCCATCATTTCGGGTTGTTCGATATATTGCTGGTGATTACCCTTTTGGAGCGCGCCTAAAAGTCCAGCGAGGCCTTGCGGGCTTTGGGTGTTTTTCTTTAGCGCTGAAGAGATCGCTGGCAAAAGAGCCGCAATCGCGCTTTGAGTTTGGTTTTGGTTAAGACCAAGTTGGTTGCCAGCCTGTTGTGCTGCGCCGCCGCCTTGAGTCTGCATAATCATTTCAAGTAAATTCATTCCTGCCATAGGACCCTCCAATAGTGATGTGGGCTTTATATAGGGCTTGAAGGCCTTAATAGCGAGGCGGATTTCAGGAATTTTGCAGTTAGAGTTAAATGTCTATACAGCGCTGCCGCCAACGGTCATGTTTTCCACATAGAGGCTCGGTTGCCCAACGCCGACAGGCACGCTTTGTCCGGCTTTGCCGCAGACCCCAATACCGGGGTCGATTTCCATATCATTCCCCACATGACGGATTTGTGTAAGTACGGTCGGGCCGTCGCCAATTATAGTCACGCCCTTTAGGGGTTCTTCTACTTTTCCGCCGCGAACCCGGTAGGCTTCTGTGCACTGAAAGACAAATTTTCCGGAGGTGATATCCACCTGACCGCCGCCAAAATTCACGGCATAGATGCCGTCTTTCAGGTCGGCTAGAATTTGCCCGGGATCTTCTTGTCCGCCCAGCATGAAAGTATTTGTCATGCGCGGCATGGGCAGGTGGGCATAGCTTTCACGGCGGCCATTTCCGGTCGCTGCTACGCCTAGAAGCCGAGCGTTTAGACGATCTTGCATAAATCCTTTTAGGATTCCATCTTCTATCAGGACTGTGCGAGTTGTCGGCGTGCCTTCATCGTCAAGGCTGAGCGAGCCGCGCAGGCCGGGCAGGGTTCCGTCATCGACCACTGTCACGCCCGGCGCCGCCACGCGCTCGCCGAGTTTGCCTGAAAATGCGGATGTTCCTTTGCGAATAAAGTCACCTTCAAGTCCATGGCCAATGGCTTCGTGTAGGAGAACGCCGGGCCAACCAGGGCCGAGAACAACGTCCATTTGGCCTGCAGGTGCTGCAATGGATTCAAGATTAACTTGAGCCTGGCGCAGCGCCTCACGGGCCAGACCCTGCCACTGATCTTGGGTAATAAAGTCATCATAGGCGGCGCGGCCGCCAATACCGGCATAGCCTGTTTCCCGTCGACCATTTTTTTCAGCCGTAATGGCGATGTTCAGCCGAACCAGAGGGCGGACATCATCATAGCGCTGCCCACCGGCTCGTAAAATGCTCACGGCGCGTCTGGAACCCGATAAAGTTGCGGAGACCTGAACAACAGAAGGGTCCATGGCCCGGCAAAAAGCGTCAATTTCCTGTAACAATTCGACTTTGTCGCCAAAAACTGGGCTTTGGACCGGGTCAACGTCTGGGTAAAGGCGCTTATTTGTGCGTACTGGGTCAATAGAGGTGCGGCCCTCATGGCCACTTTTGGCAAGGGTTACCGCATCGCCAGCCCGGCGAAGGGCATCCGGTGACAGATTTGTACTTTGTGCGTATCCGCTGGTTTCTCCGGCAACGCAGCGCAGGCCAAATCCGCGGCTGGCGTCATATGTTGCGGCCTTTAAACGTCCATCATCAAAGGTCAGAGCCTCGGCTTCGCCGCGCTCAACATAAAGCTCACCATCATCAGCGCCTTTAAGAACATCATCCACGATGCGGCTGGCGGCTTCTGCGGTGAGGTCAGTGGCATCAAAGGTGTAATCGGTCATAGTGTCTTTCATATGTCAGCAAATTTCAAAATTTGCGGCTTTGATGCTTTATTTAGATGCTCACACGCGATAGTCTAGAGTCGAAACTGCGTTAATGCGACAATCCGCGCGAATTTATGGCGCTGACCTTAGCGTAGTTTTTGCCTATACACGGGCCGAAATTGCGACTCTGAGTCCACCTAAAAGAACAGAGAGACCCATATGCGTCTAAATAAAGCCTTGATAATAGCTGGATTGCTCTTGCTAGTGCCGACTATTGCAGCAGCCATGCCTGAAAACGGGGGCATGGGTTTTCAGGACCCTGTAACGCCTGTTATGGAGGAGATTGTCAGCTTCCACAATAAGTGGATTATGCCGATTATTACCGTGATTGTCGTGTTTGTTCTGGTTCTGATGCTATACATCATGGTTCGATTTCGCGAAAAAGCTAATCCGGTTCCATCAAAGACGTCACATAATACATTAATCGAGGTAATTTGGACGATTGTGCCGGTTCTTATTCTTCTGGCTTTGGTCGTACCATCCATGAAACTTTTATATATGCAGGATGATCTGCCTCAGACAGAACTTACTGTAAAAGCAACGGGAGATACTTGGTATTGGGAGTATTCCTACCCCGAATACGAAGACACTATCGATTCAATTATTTCAAATCCAATGAGTAAAGAGCAGGCAGATGCGGCCGGGAAACCTTTCCTTTTGGCGGCTGATGCGCCTTTGGTGGTTCCATCAGGGACAAAAATTAAAGTTCTCGTGACTTCACGTAATAACTTGCACGCATTTGCTGTGCCGCAATTTGGCGTCAAGATTGATGCAATCCCGGGCATTATCAATGAGACCTGGTTTGAAGTGTATGAAAATAAAGAAGGCACATATTACGGGCAGTGTTCTGAACTTTGCGGCGTTAATCACTATTATATGCCGATTGAAGTTCAGGTGGTCAGTAAAGAGAAGTTTCAGCAATGGATCGCAAATGGTGGTTCATTCACAAAAACAGTCGCGCAAAATACGACAGGCGGTTCTTTGACAACCGCGGCGCAGGACTAGGAGAATACCATGGCAGCAGGTTACGGTGACGATCACGCCCATGATGATGGCAAGCCGGGGTTTTTTGCCCGCTGGTTTTATTCAACCAACCACAAAGATATCGGAACGCTTTATCTGATCTTTGCGATTATTTCAGGCGTTATTGGCGGCTATTTGTCATTTATGATGCGTTTGGAACTGGCTGAGCCTGGATTTCAGTATTTTGCGGATAATGTCCGGGCTTTTAACGTTTACGCGACTATGCATGGCCTGATCATGATCTTCTTTATGGTCATGCCGGCTGTTATTGGCGGGTTTGGTAACTGGTTTGTCCCGATTATGATCGGTGCCCCGGACATGGCGTTCCCGCGCATGAATAATTTGTCGTTCTGGCTCTTGCCAACGGCCCTTGTATGTTTGCTTGCTTCATTCCTGTTTGGAGGATTTGGCGGGGGCTGGGTGATGTATCCGCCTCTATCAACGACTGGATCGCCGGGACCGGCCTTTGATTTCATCATTATCGGTCTTTTAGCGGCTGGTTTCTCATCTATTTTTGGCGCTATTAATTTCATTACGACCATTTTGAATATGCGCGCACCTGGCATGACTATGCATAAAATGCCGCTCTTTGCCTGGGCCGTATTGGTCACGGCGTTCTTATTATTGCTGGCTCTACCGGTTCTGGCGGCATCATTATTCATGTTGCTTACTGACCGCATTCCGGGCGGTACGGGCTTCTTTAACCCGGAAATGGGTGGTGACCCGGTTATGTTCCAGCACTTGTTCTGGTTCTTTGGTCACCCTGAAGTTTACATCATGATCC